>PSLF01000007.1 GCA_040289475.1 Acidimicrobiia bacterium
AGCTATGAACGGCTCAATTCTAAAGGCGGAAAAATCCATCGACGGACCCAGCCAAGCCTCAAAAACGCCTCAAGTTCCAAATAAGAAAGCGCCACGCGCACAAGATTTACACCTTCTTCGTAAAAAATTGCCCGGGGTTGCCAAATTGGAAAGAACTTTTTATTAAAGCAATACAAAGACTCAATTTGAAAATAAGGATTTAGCAGCTTTACAATTGCCCGCTGTATGTTCTGCCAAAATGTAAGCGGGACCTCTCCCGAGAGTAACCTAGAAAATACAGCGAAGTTTAGACTCAAATACTTAAGTCCCCTAGCCTGAAGTGCAATACATGTTTGGGCAACGAGAAACTCACTCAAGCCATTGGGAGTATTAGGATCACGGCTTATTTGATCTAGCGAGTATCCAGACTCCTTGCCATAAAATGGGACGAGCTTCATAAAACCTTTTAGTGCGCCAGATGAATCGCGAGACATCGCTACTAAGCAATCACTGTCGTTTTCATCAAAATGCCGATTCAAACACATAGAAAACCCGCGATTCGGAGCTTTTCCTCTCCAGCGGTTAGCAACGGAATCCATTTCGGCTTTTAGGTTTTCTGTGATATAAGGAGCGTCGAGCAGTTCGAAAGTGTATCCCCGCTTTTGAAGCCGGTGACACGACTGACGTACTTTACGAATTGGCCTTCCCTCGAGTGTAAAGGCTTCCAAATCGATCAATGCTTCGTCTCCTAGATAGAATGACTTGAGGCCTAAGGACGAGTACAGAGCCTCGTTAGACTCTCTTCCGGCAAGAACAGCGATTTTCCAT
The DNA here is from genome assembly GCA_040289475.1 of Acidimicrobiia bacterium. Taxonomy (NCBI): domain Bacteria; kingdom Bacillati; phylum Actinomycetota; class Acidimicrobiia; species Acidimicrobiia bacterium. The sequence goes on from PSLF01000007.1 coordinate 808, forward strand.
CCCATCCGGTGGGCTCGCTCCATAAACTGCCGTAGCAGAGATTCAAGCTCCCTCGGGTCTCCGATTGGATCTCCTGATATGCACGCGACCCCGTTTATATACCGGTAGGCAACAAAGGATTCACCCGACTCAGAAAAGAAGTAGCTTTTGTCGGATCGAAGTGAAAAGTATGAGAGAGAATCACTTCCCCATCGTTCAACGATCTGGCGAGCAATTTCTCCCTCTCGATCACCCCAGTTCACTCCCTCCACCACCGGACGGAACACAAGATACGCTAAGACGGCAAAGCCAACCAGTCCCAGTCCGCTTAAGGAGAAGTAGAAAAACTCGTTCGCACTTGTACGCCCGATTACCAACGGACCCCGCGATCCAACTAAGCCTTCTGCGGTCGACAAAAGCATATTGCCCACCGTGAGCCTGCCCTCTAATGAGTGACGATAGCCGAATAGCGCACTCATCGAATATGCAGTGACTCCTGTCAGATACGTGGAAAGAAACCGTGCTGCTTGCCGCAGGGAGGGAGGGTCTGGTAGAGCAAAAAACTCATGCCGGTACGCCAAAAGCATCCCTATGAGGACCAGCTTCGCAAAAACCGATGTGAGTTCAAATCCTCGCACGGTGCTAGCTACCAGTCCTGCACTTGCCACGCCCAGAGTCAACTGCCACGCCCGGTGCTTCCTGAGCTGGAGTTGCCGAGCTAACACAAGCAACGCAATCCCCGCTTGAAGGGAAAGTAGTCGGGCAGGAAGTTCAACACTCAGGGGAACCACCCACTCAATCAGTTGCATCCGAGGAACTAGGGAGGGCTTTACGGCCATTAGGATACTGACGAGACCTGAAAGCCTACAGAGTACTGCAGCCAACCGAGGGATATTCAGAGCTCGTGAAGGCCTGTTTGAGTAATGGATGCGAGCTTCAGTCATTGCGATCAGAATTCATAGTAATGGATCAAAAACCCCCCTAACGCGACCGCCCGTCCAGGCGGACTGTTTTGGCCTTTTAGCTTAGGCGCTTCCCTAGGGTAAACTATGGGCCCCCATCGCTTGCACAACCTAACAGTCACAACCCGGCGAGACGTTTGTGGCGGGCCCAAAACACGTTGTGCTGGCCCGCTACAGGCATCGGTTGAGTTTGTCTGGAGAAAACAGCGGCTGGATAATCCCGGGTGTGCTCGAATGTATCCACATGTTCGGGGAGGCGTAAGTGAAGAATTTTTCGGTAACCTTCAAACCAAGCATTGTCTGTAGGCTCGTCGCGGCAGCGACGACGATCGTGTTGCTTGTAGCACCTCAATCCTACGCGCAACAGCGTCCTTTCGAGCCAATGTTCGAAGTGTCGTCAGCTCTCCGAACGGCCAATGAGCCAACCCAGGTACAAGTTTATTTTGAGCTAAAAGAGGGAGACGCTTTCCCGACCAGAGCAGTATTCGAAATTCCTGGCGCTTATCAAATCCCTAAAGGCTCCGAGATCCCCAACGGCGACATAGTTGGCGACGGAGTGATAACCATTAAAACTGCAGCTATCGGAACGGTAACGGTGAATACGTGTCTTTCTAACCGAAACCCTCCTCGGTCCGGGGATTGGGCAACCATCAATGTTGCCGTACAGCTCGGCAACACTAACCCCTCGGGCTGCAGTGGCCTTCTAAACCTGGCCCTAAGTCTCAAGCGAGAGGGAGAAGGCGCCCCGTACACAGCTGTTTTGGAGCTTCCCTCGACTGGAGGACTAGGTCTCGACACTCCAATCAAATTGACCGTCAATTTGTTTGGCATATCTCGACCCGACCCACAATCGGTGCCCCCAGCTCCAGGAAACACCGAGATATTAAAGAACCCCGCGACGCCAGGAATTTATGAGTGGAAGCTTACGGTTCAAGACGCTTCCGGGCGCGTCAAGGTCCTTACCCAACCCCAGCGCATCGATCAACCACCGCCCAAACCGAACGAGGCAGGAAAAAAGGTGATTAGATGGGCAGCGATTGCGGGTGGAGCGATCATAGCGCTACTGCTCATCGCTCTCATCGTCTTTATGGCCAGAAGAAAAGCCCGCAAAATCTTTGAAGAGGTCGCATCCGAACAAGCCGAGCTAGAAAGCTTGGATTATTTCGAAGGAACGCCCACCGCGGAAGAGGATCGGGCCGAAGTAGCCATAAAAGGGAGATACTCATCCCAAAGTGAGGAAGCGCGCTTCGACCACCGCTAAGAAAGCACATAGGTAAGCAGACTCGGCCATGTGCAGGACGAGTGTTTCCCTAGTGATCTAGAGCTGAATGGGATCTTGAGGCATACTTTGGCTTCGACTCACAGCTGAACAAAGACCGATTTCACCTGAGTGTACAGATCAATTGAGTACTTTCCGAGCTCTCGGCCAAATCCAGACTGTTTGTATCCTCCGAAACTAACAGCTAAATCGGTCACGTTGTAGGTATTGATCCATACAGTGCCTGCACGTATGGCCCGAGCCAGACGGTGGGCTTTTTTAATGTCGTTCGTCCAAACTGCCGCCGCTAATCCGTAGATCACGTCGTTAGCGAGTCGGATTGCATCTTCGCTCCCCTTGAACGGTATGACAGACAGAACAGGACCAAAAATCTCCTCCTGGGCAATGGTCATTCTGTTGTCGACCTCATCAAAGATTGTCGGTTCGACAAAGTAACCTGGAGGAATCGAGGGATCTTTGGGCTTGCCGCCACCTCGCACTAGTCGTGCGCCTTCCTCCTTCCCTTTTTCAATAAATCCGGTCACCCGCTCATACTGCTCTTTGGAGACCACTGGTCCCATGGTCGTCCCCGGATCTAGACCATGTCCCAGCTTGAACTGGGAGACAGCGTTTTCAAGCCTTTCGAGTAAGGCATCGTGGATGGATTCTTGTACCAGAAGGCGAGAGCCCGCTGTGCATATCTGGCCAGCATTGGCGAATATCCCCCACAGACATGCCTGCGCCGCGGCGTCCAAGTCAGAGTCGGCGAGAACGATGTTAGGAGACTTCCCACCCAACTCGAGACTCACCCTCTTGAGAGTCTGGGCTGCGCTACACATAATCTGCCGCCCTACCTCCGTAGATCCCGTGAAGGCGATCTTGTCAACTTCGGGATGCTCGACTATCGCCGCACCAGTAGACCCGGGTCCGGTTACCACATTTACTACACCCTTTGGCAGTCCAGCCTCGCTACAAAGCTCGGCCAGACGAAGTGCGGTCAACGGGGTTTGCTCTGCGGGCTTGAGAACTACTGTGTTACCGAACGCTATAGCGGGGGCAATTTTCCAAGCAGCCATTACAGCTGGAAAGTTCCATGGGATGATCTGACCGCACACACCTACAGGCTCGCGGAGCGTGTAACTAAACATGTTCGCTGCAGTGGGATTTGTGTCCCCGTAAATCTTGTTTGCCCAGCCAGCGTAGTATCGAAATGTTTCCGCAACTGCTACCATCTCGCCCGTTGCTTGTGCCAAGGGCTTTCCGTTGTCCAGTGTCTCCAGCTCGGCAAGCTCCTGGCGATGCTCGTCGATCAGGGTGGCGATCTTTAGCAGTACACGCGCACGCTTGTGCGGACTCAAATCGGACCAACGCCCATCGTCAAAAGAGCGGCGCGCGGCTTTGACAGCTCGATCGACATCTTCGGCACCTGCCTCAGAAACTTCGCACAAAACCTCTCCTGTTGCCGGATCGATTGTGGAGAAAGTCTTCCCCGAGATAGAGTCGACCCATTCGCCGTCTATAAAGAGCCGCTTTTTAGTCGAGATGAACTCTCTTGCAGGACCAGAAATTCGCTCTTTCACCATTGACGTGGCCATAAGTACTCCTTCGGCTTCTAGCAAATTGAAATCGTAGGCACTAGTCGCTTGGAGCCCCCAAACAAAAAATCGCCTTCTTATCTCTTGCCCGATCAGGAACTGATCCCACTACGAGCTTCCTAGAGGCGCATCTTTGGACCCATGGCGCTGGCCCGGAAGCTCTCCCGTTACCATGTAGCGAACGCGCTCACCAATATTCACGGCATGGTCGGCGATTCTCTCAAAAAACCTCCCAATTAGAGCAACCCTAATGGCTACTTCGGTTTCCTCATCCGGGGTCTTTACGATATCCCTCAACAGATCTCGTTGGAAGTCGTCTATCACATCGTCCATCTGTTCCAAAGCTGAAGCCTTCCCCACATTCATCCCCTCGAACGCCTCTATTGCTTGGTCGAACATAGTTTTTGACTGCTTTCCCATAGCTAGAATCGTTCCGCGGAGCCGCTCCGAGATGCGGTGAGGATACACCTGCTTTCCTGCTTTGGCTATGTTTACAATTAGGTCTCCAGTGCGCTCCACCTCGTGATTGATTCGAAGCAATGACACTAAAAAACGAAGATCCGAGGCCATCGGTTGCTGGGTTGCCAATATCTGATAGACGCGATTCTCGATAGCAGCACTGCGTCGATCAATGTCGGAGTCTGCCTCGATCAGCTCGTCATATACCTCAAGCTGTCCCTCTACCAATGCCTCTGTACATCTCGCTAACCCGCCGGAGACGCGCCTGGCTATCTCCGACAGCTCTTCTCGTAGCAAGTCAAGCTCTTGATGATAGCTGGGTCTCGTGTCTTTTTTGTTCGTGACCAACTTCGTGACCATTCAGATCGGCTTTGGCAAGCAAGATAGCACGGAAGCGAAGATAGTTAGCTGGGAATGCGTTTTATTTATAGCGGTGACCGAGCGGCGGTGAACCCGTCTAAAATTGATTCTGGTCGATCTGCTTCGTTTTGCTCCATAAGAAAACTTTGTCCCGGTCACCATCTAGGGGAGTAAACACGAACTATTTAGCTGGCTGGAAATAAAAAGGCGACTAGGAATTAATGTCTACGGCCGTTTTAGCTGCGGCGGCCGGGGGGCTGTTGGGCGGACTGGTCGTCCTACTAACAAGCAGTATTAGACAGAGAGCTGACCGAACCCGCCTACTCAGGCGGCTAGAGTCCGCCTTTGCTCGTATTTCTGGTCCCCAGGCATCCTCCCTTTTTGAGACCGGACTCCCTACAGAATTGGCCCTCGAACGCATGGAAGATGCAATAGAGCACGTTGTATCGTCCAGTGCCACAGCGCTCGAGTCGTTCTCCATCTTGTGCCGGGCTTTCGACGAGATCGGTGTGGCAGCAGCTGTATATACGGTCTCTGGGGAGGAGGTGTACCAGAACCGTCCGGCCAAGCTTCTGTTGGAAAATCATGCTAAAGCAGGTCTTTCTTCGGCGTTAGAAACCCTGGTTTCTAAGTCGCTATGGAACGGTGAACCCATAACAGAAGAGTTCCACCCAGCCGAGGTCGACTCGCCATCGGTCTCGGTACGGGTGATTCCTCTGGACGGACGCAAAAAGCGCCTCGGAGTAATAGCGATCCTCGCTCAACAGACACCGCTTCGAGCCATCGACCCTGAACAGTTGTGTCGCCACGTCGCCGAAAAACTCAGGGAATCAGCAATACGAAAATCCGTATCGCTTCTCGTATACGAACCGCCTCCAACAGCGCGTCCGGGTTCAGTAGTAACCTCAGCCGAAGTAATAGAAGACGTCTTGGAAGAGCTTGCAACGAAGGCGGTTTCTCTTTCCCGGCCAGGCTCTAGTGTTGAGATTGGCTCGGCCCGAGTGAGAGACGAAGTGTGGCTATGGGTGGCAGACGAGGTGGACCAGGTTCCCTCAATAGAAGGTCCCGAGCCGCGCAGCCGCTCCACGGGCGCGCGCTTCGAGAAGATACTCCAAGATTCTAGTAGCCTGCGCTACCTGGCAGAAAGTGTCGGGACTCAACTAGATTGCACCTACATTGAAGGAAAAGGAAGGCGATTCACGCTCCGGTTTTCGCGTCGATCTGTTGGATGACGGATGCGACGTCGGTCGCTACCAATCTAGCAAGTCCTTCATCGGCACTTTCGACCATGACTCTGATTAGAGGCTCGGTTCCCGACGGCCTTACCAATAGGCGCCCATGACTACCCAGACGGCGCTTCGCCTCTGCGACACATAAAGCGAGCTCCTCGGAGGCGATCACCTCTCTTTTGTCCTTCACCTCTATGTTCAAAAGGACCTGGGGAACACGCTCAACGGCGCCAGCGGCCTCCGCCAGGGACTGCCCCGTCTCGGCGACTAGCTGAAGCAAAAAAGCTGCGGTCAGGATCCCGTCGCCTGTAGTGCCACAATCCGCAAACACGATGTGACCCGACTGTTCTCCCCCTAGCTTGGCCCCCCTAGCGCGCATTGCCTCGACTACCTCACGATCGCCTACACCGCACTCTACTAGCTCGACTCCGAGCCTCTCGAGTGCAAGGCGCAAACCCAAATTGGACATAACTGTCGCCACAACGATTGGCGGGTCAAGGCGTCCTTTCCCAAGCAACCATGCGCCAAACGCGGCCATGAGATTGTCGCCGTCGTACACAGTTCCCTCCGCGTCGACAGCGATCAGACGATCAGCATCTCCATCGAGCGCGAGCCCAATCGAGAACCCTGAAGTTTTGGTCGCCGAAAGGATCAGCGAGGTGTCGGTTGCGCCGCACCCTACATTGATCTTGGTTCCGTCTCCTTCCGCTGCAACGGCTACAACTTCAGCGCCAGAGGCGGCGAGTACCCGTGGAGCTATTTCAGATGCCGCACCGTTGGCGCAATCCACGACAGCTCTAATGCCTGACAGCTTTGCAACCCCAACGGAGTCAATGACGTGTCGCTCGTAGCGCTGGATGATCTCTGGAACGAGCTCGTCGCTTACCGCTCGCCGGATTTGTTGGCGCTCGTTGTCTAATATCTGGCCCTCGAAAATCGCCTCGATCGAAGCTTCGTCGGCCGGCCCCAGCTTGTACCCGCCTGCTCCGAAAAATTTGATGCCGTTGTCCTCGGGGGGATTGTGTGAGGCCGAGATTACGCATCCACCGGCGAGACCGAGCTCGGTAACGGCAAAAGCCACTACTGCAGTCGGAACGGTTCCCAAGTAGATCACGTCCGCACCCGACGAAGCGAGTCCCTCCGCGCACGCCTCGGCAAGGGAGGGCGAGGAGACACGGGTGTCATGTCCCACTGCTATTGCCGGTCTTTTAAGTCCTGCGACGACCTCGCGTGCTGACAACAGATGCGTGCCTGCTGCCCGCCCCAGCTTCCAGGCAAAATCTCTGGTAAGCTCTACCTCGGCCTTCCCTCGCACGCCGTCAGTACCGAAATACCTGAGAGACCGTTCGCTCGTTGCCACAGCTCTTCTCAGCTTCTTTGGTTGTTGAGAGCAATGAACGTCTTTATGCCCTCGGGGCCCATGAGATGCGGAGGCTTTCTTGAACGATACTCGTAGCGCGTTAGCGCTTGGAGTACTGCGGAGCCTTCCTGGCCTTCTTTAGGCCATACTTTCGGCGCTCTTTTTCTCTTGCATCCCGAGCCAGGAACCCTTCCCGTCGAAGCCTTGCTGAGATTGACTCGTCAAGCTCACAAAGCGCCTTTGCTATACCCAGCCGCGTTGCTCCCGCCTGTGCGCTCTTGCCCCCTCCCTTAGCATTGACAAAAACATCGACTTTATCAGCTACTCCGGCCGCACGCAGAGGTTCAAACACAAGCCACTCCTGTAGGGCAGAGGTGAAGTAGTCACCTGCTAGCGTACCGTTTACAAAAATTCTGCCTGACCCAGGAAATATCCTCACCCGAGCCACAGAGGTCTTGCGGCGCCCGCAATGGACTTTCGATGAGGGACGAATCTCTAGTTCTGCAGGGGGGGAGAACTGATCTCGGTACGACCCCCGTTGCGACCGACCCTCAGAATGTTTGGAATGTTTGCTTTGAAATGTGCCCATGTCTTCTCATAACCTGCTCAGTCTGACCCAAACCTGTATTTCGACGTGCATCGCTTATTATCGGAAATGCCACTCGTGAAGCCAGCATCCGCTGGCCTCATAAGGACAACGCTGCCCAGCTTTACCGTCGTCACACTTGTAGACGCTGCGGCTTCTGCGCTGTGTGCGGATGATCAGGACCTGCGTAAACGTGTAGCTTTCCCGCCAGCTTCCTGCCGAGTCTGTTCTTCGGCAGCATTCCCCTAACTGCTATCTCAACCACTTTGGCAGGATCCTTTGCCATCAACTCCCCTGCCCCAGTCTCTCTCAGCCCTCCCGAATATCCCGAGTGTCTGTAGTACTTTTTTGAAGATAGCTTGTCCCCGGTAAGCACAACCTTGGAAGCGTTGATGACCACGACGTGATCTCCGGTGTCAAGGTGGGGAGCAAACTGCGGCTTATGCTTGCCCCTTATTACCTTTGCTAATTCGGAAGCAAGCCGACCCAGCACCTTGCCTTCAGCGTCTACTACGAACCACTGAGGTTGAATGTCTTCTTTTTTCGGCGTATATGTCTTCTGTCGCATCATAGAAAATCTGTCACGAAAGCCTCTGCGACCGAGTTCGCCAAAGCCGTAAAAGCCAGGCTCTATAGGCTAAAGCCGAGCGGAGTTCACGTCAAAGCAATACAGAACATTTCGTACAACCCTTGAAATAGCTTTTCGCTCTCACCCGCAGAGCACAATAAGATGCCGTGCTAATCTAGGTGTCTGAGCGACAGAAGCGGTGATCGAGGGCGAGACGAGCAGTCGGTGCCAAGCATTGTACAAGCCTGCTCTGTCAACGCCAACTCCTCGGCTACGGCGTGGGTTCGATCTCGCAAGGTCGCAGCACCGAGCGACAGGGCTCATTGGTGCGGCTTCCTCAAAGATGTCTGGTAAAGCTCGATGCCCGGTAGAAGACACAGAGCAAAGGAGAAAGAGGGAAGTGTTGCAATCTCGAGATTTCGAAGCTCAAAAACGAGCCGCTATTGAAATTCTGACATCACCCGAATTACAGAGCATTTGCGAGATGGCGCTTTGGAAGGAGAGAGATGGCTCGGATGAAATCTTTGTGGCAGCCAACTCTTTGGGAACGGTGCGCTTCAAAAGAACTCCAGAAGGAGACAGATACAGTTACGAAATTGTTGACGTCAAGGGCGACAACATTCTAGAGAGGCAGGACCCCTCCGCGTTTTCGCCATTAAAAGAAGAACTTGAGAACTTGTATCCAGATCCATCCAAAAATCACTACCCGAACGCGTTCGAGACGATCTCACAGATTTTCGAAGATGAAAACTCCCCGGACATCGCGGCGGTTCACACTGCGGCGCACAACTGGGAAGACGAGGGGGGACACAGAGGGGAGCACGGCTCATTGGACGTAGTTCAGGCGCGAGCTCCATTCATAGCCGGCGGAAAAGGGATCGCCAAACTCGGAGTAATTCCAAAATCGGCGCGCCTCGTCGACATAGCTCCCACAATTTTGAAACTGCTCGGAGCCGAAACCATCAAAGGGCGAACAGAGACCGGGGATTTGTTTAACGGAGTCTACCTACGCGTCCAAGATGGTCGTCCAATCGACGAAATCATCGAACCGGATGCGCCTCCCAAACACGTGGTGACTTTTCTGTTGGACGGATGCAATCCAAACGTATTGTGGGACATGATCGAAAAGGGAGAAGCTAACAACATTGCCCGAATAGCCGAATCGGGGACAACTTTTGCTTATGGAGCGATCGCCGGCTTTCCTACGGTTACATTGGCCAACCACACCGCGATCGTGACAGGCACTTACCCCGGGCGACACAGCGTTCTCCACAACTCTTTCTGGCACCGAACGGAAAGAAAAAGGATCGATACAAACCATCCATCCACTTGGCACCTGTGGTCTAATTGGGTGTCTAATGAGGTGGAGACCATTCATCAAGCCCTTCATCGCTGTTTTCCCGATGCGTTCACCGCTGCCATCAACGAGCCCGCCGACGGGGGGGCAGACTTTTCTACATTTGGGCTAATGCGCAAAGGGGACTTTCGAGGTCTCCCGGAGTTCCCAAAAGAACTTCCCCATGCTTCGCAGCAATTCGTCCGACCCTACAAGGACTACGAGTGGGCAACACTAGCCGATCACCTAGGAGTTGAGCTTGCCACGAGCGTTTGGAAGGGAAACTTCCAAGGCACCGATTACCCCAAGCCATCGTTTATGTGGTGCAATTTTGCACTCACCGATGCTGCGATGCACAGAGGCGGTCCTCACTCCGATGTAGCGCGGGCCGGCGTACGGGACACAGACGGCCGTATTGGCGAGATTCTCGCCGCTATCGAGGAAGCCGGGGAAATTGATGAGACAGCCTTCTTCATCTTCGCAGACCACGGCATGGAAGAGACCAACCCCGAGGTAACTGGGAACTGGTCAACTGCGCTAGAGAAAGCCGGGATCAACTTCCGAGACGAAGGATACAGTTTTATCTATATAGGCGTGAGCTAGAGACCTGTTGCGTGGCTAAAAGACCCTTGCTCGATCGCCCATGTTGAGGGCGTCACAGGTGGCCAACCTCGGGGCACGCTTTACCTCATAGATCAGCCATAACAAGATCCCTAGCTAGAAGCGTTCGCATTTGTCTTTAGCGAGTTAGGGATTTACCCAAGAGATGAGCCTTCTCCGCTCACGGGGCTGAACGAGAGAGCCACCGAGTTAATACAGTACCTCAAGCCCGTAGGAGGAGGACCATCTTCAAAGACGTGGCCCAAGTGCGAACCGCATCTTGCGCAAGTCACCTCCGTGCGAATCATGTTGTAGGAGTAATCCGGTTTTTCCTGTACCACATCGGGAGAGATCGGTTCCCAAAAGCTCGGCCACCCTGTTCCTGAGTCGAACTTGGCAGCGGAGCGGAACAGCTCAGCCCCGCAAGCTGCACACGAGTAGATTCCGTTCTCTTTGTTGTACAAGAGGCTCCCAGAGAAAGGAGGCTCGGTCGCTCCTTCTCTGCACACCGCGTATTGCTCAGGTGTGAGCCTCTGGCGCCACTCTTCTTCTGTTTGGGGTAAATCAACGTTCTCAGATCCCATCCTGACCCATTCTCCCGTGTTGGCTCCCGCCGCTCGCATTATCGACAAGAAACTTGAAAACTTACAACGGCGCTATTCGACACCTGTCCCCGGTGGATATCGTACCCCTATCAAATACAGGCCATGTGGAGGTGCGGGCTTCCACCGGTATTCTGACACTGCTTCGGGCCGCCGCGGCGACTCCTCCGCCCGCGCCCAATGCACCATAGCACCGACGATCCTTCGCACCATCTGGTGACAAAATGCATTTGCTTCGATCTCGAACCACAATTCGTCTGCACAGCATGGGTCATCGCTACAACGTGGCCTTGACCACTGGGCAAAAATCACCTTCCTCATTGTTCCTGTACGTTCTCTCGTCCCGTGATCTTCGTCTCCAACGCCTGCTGCATCGCCGTGTTCGCCTCCCGAATTAGAATTGTCACTCCTGGTTTTGGTAGCTCCTTTGCAAAATGCACTGAAGTCATGCGTGCCGACTACGAGGCTCGCGGCTCTGTGGAGAATCGTCTCCGCACCCTCGGAAAGTGTTCCGACCCACCACGTTCTCGTTCTCCTTAGAGGATCTGGCCGCGGCGACGTGAGCAACTTATATCGGTACCGTCGAGACAACGCCGATCTGCGAGCATCGAAACCCAACGGTGCCTCAGAGACGCTCACCGCAATATCGGGTGGAAGCAGTTTGGATAGCGACCGCTCTGCAACCTCTGGATCAATGCCGGAGTTGGTCGTGACCGATACAAACTGGGCAGTCGCGTGGACGCCGGCGTCCGTTCGGCCCGCCACAGAGAGGCGAAAAAACTTCGGCGGTCTAATTACAGCCCTGAGAGCGTCTTCGAGGGTTCCCTCTACAGTACGCAGATTAGGTTGCTTTGCGTATCCGCTGAACTCGGTGCCGTCATACGCTAGCTTGACGGCCAAAACTCGGTGACCGTGTGAAAAAAACTCCTCCGCCAAGGGGGGACTAGACCAGCTCTATGTAGGCCATCTCAGCCCCATCGCCCTTACGGGGCGGAAGCTTAGTGATTCGAGAGTATCCTCCGTCTCTATCCTCGTAACGAGCGGCAACGTTAGTAAACAGCCAATAAGTAAGGTCTTTGTCTCGTAATACAGCCATGACTTGACGGCGATCATGCAGAGTCCCGCGCTTGGCCTTCGTTATCAACCTCTCAACCAGAGGCTTCACAGCCTTTGCCTTCGCGGCAGTGGTCTTGACTCTTCCAGGCATCCCCCCGGCTCTGCGTGCGTCATCAAGAATGAGAGATCGACACAGGTTGGCTAGCATCAGCTTTTGATGGTCCGGACCGCTTCCGAGCCTAGGTCCTTTCCTCGGCTTAGGCATCTCGATCCTCCTGTTCAGGCGACACCTCGGTGCTCACTGCTTCGGCCACTCTTGCAAGATCGTCCGCGTCTCCGCCCTTCGCTTGGTGGCCCACTACAGCCGTGTTCTCCTCTTTTCTTTCGTTCGATATCGCCCACGCCGCCGATCCAGCAGAACTTTCACCTGCCGGCATACTGCCGGCGAGGGACAGGCCCATCTCGTCCAGTTTTTGCTTTACCTCGTCAAGGGACTTCTGCCCGAAGTTCTGAATAGCCATCAACTCTTGCTCTGTTTTCTGCACTAGCTCGGCAATCGTATGAATCTGCGCGCGCTTCAAGCAGTTTCGCGGTCTCTCGGACAAATCCAGCGCCTCTATCGGCCGATCCAGGTCGGGACTTATGGGTTTCTCAGCAACAGCCTCTCCGACTTCGAGAGCCGGCGCTTCTACAGCCTCCGCTACGACCTCCAAAAGATTTACCAGCGTCCGAGCGGCGGAACTCACCGCTTCAGCAGCTGCGATCGCTCCATTGGTCTCTACATCCATTATCAAGACGTCACGTTCGGCAGTCTGATCTACTTTGTAGACGACTCGCCTAACCGGAGAGTAGAGAGAATCTACCGGGATTACCCCAATTGGAGTCCCCTCTAATTTGTTCTTGTCAGCGGTCACGTATCCGTAGCCGCGCTGAACCGTAGCCGTGAGCTCGAGTCTCCCGGACTTTGATACGTTGGCTATGACATGGTCCTTATTGACGACCTCGACTTCGGGAGGGCATTGGAAGTCGCCAGCGACGATCGTGGTTGGGCCCCGCTTCTCTAAACGAATCTCAACTGGCTCTTCTGAATACGACTTGAGAACGACTTCTTTGAGGTTCAACAAAAGAGTAACGACGTCTTCCTTGACACCTGGAACGGTACTAAACTCGTGGTTCACTCCGTGTATCTGTACCCGAGTAATTGCCGCACCCGGCACAGAAGAGAGCAGCGTCCTTCTTAGCGAATTCCCAATCGTGTAACCGAACCCCGAGGGCAGGTCGTCGACTTTGAACTTGCGTCTGTTGGGTGGAAGTTCCCGGTTCAGATCTTCAGGAACAGTAAGCTTGGGGCGTCTTATTGTGAGCACTTTTCACCTCCCGCCTCGCAGACTCGAGCTCGCGGAGCCGGTTTCCGCACGCTCATCTCCACGTGCCGGTCACTATTTTTCTTGGTACCTATAATCCGGGAACCGGCCCCGGAATCCACTCCTCGCACGCCAGATAGCGTGTTGATATATCGCACAGTGCCGTGCTGCTGGGGACTCAATAGGCGCTGTGCAAATTGAAGTCATTCCTCACTTAGAGTAGAGCTCGACAATAAGCTGTTCGTTGACAGGAATGTCGATTTCTGATCTCTCCGGTTCTCTGGTGACGGTAGCCCGCAGCGCGCCATGGTCGACGTCTAACCATCCTGGGATAGCCCGATTTCCGAGGGTGTCTATAGAGTGTCTGACGACTATCAAGTTCCGGCTCTTTTCTCTTATAGCCACCGTGTCTCCGGGCTTCAGCTCGTAGCTAGGTATATCGACCTTGTTTCCATTTACCGTTACATGCCCGTGGCGGACTAGCTGCCGGGCTTGAGGCCTGCTCTCAGCGAACCCAGCCCTAAATACTGCGTTATCCAGTCGGAGCTCGAGCATTTTCAACAGGTTCTCGCCGGTCACGCCCTTTTTGCGTGTCGCTTCTCGGTAATACTTCCGGAACTGCTTTTCGAGAACCCCGTAGATTCTGCGAGCCTTTTGCTTTTCCCTAAGCTGCAGCATGTACTCGGTAGTACGGGGCCTGATTCGACCATGCTCGCCTGGTGGGTAGGGCCTGCGGTCGACGGGACAAGATGGCGAGATGCATTTAGCTCCCTTCAAAAAGAGCTTTATCTTCTCTCGCCTACATAGCTTACATACTGGTCCTGTGTAACGAGCCATCTAGCCGATATCTATCTCCTGCGCCTCAGTATCCTTCCATTCTTCTTTATGGTTACTTATCCAGCCTCGGACTCACAGCAGCTATTCCGCTGGCAATACTTATTCACTAAATAACTTTTGGGGGATATCAAACCCTGCGTCGTTTTCGCGGCCTGCAGCCGTTATGTGGCACGGGTGTAACGTCCTTTACTGCCCCGATCTCTAAGCCCGCGGCCATCAAGGCTCTGTAAGCAGTCTCTCGACCGGCGCCGGGACCCTTGATCAAAACATCGACCTTCTGAACTCCGTGCTCCTGAGCCTTTTTGGCTACTGCCGTTGCCGCTTGCTGTGCAGCATACGGTGTTGACTTTCTACTTCCTTTGAAGCCGACATTTCCGGATGAGGCCCATGCTATGGTGTTTCCGGCCGCATCGGTAATAGTGATGATCGTGTTATTGAACGAGGATTTGATGTGAGCCACGCCGTAGGAGATGTTTTTCTTCTCTTTTTTCCGCCCTCGCGTGCGGCCGCGCTTTTTGACTGTCATCAGTGCTTCTTCGCTGCTTTCTTCTTACCCGGCACGGTCTTGCGAGGACCTTTTCTAGTGCGGGCATTGGTATGTGTTCGCTGACCCCTAACAGGGAGTCCTCTCCTGTGCCGTAGACCTTGGTAGCTTCCTATCTCCATTTTGCGTTTTATATCCTGAGAAATTTCTCTTCTCAGGTCCCCCTCAACCTTAAAGTTCTCGTCTATGTAGCGTCGGATAGCGACTACTTCCTCGTCGGTAAGATCGCGAATCCGGGTGTCTGGGTTTATACCAGTGTCCCTAAGAATCTGCCTGGCACGGCTGAGACCTATCCCGAATATGTAGGTAAGGCCGATCTCCACTCTCTTGTCTCTTGGTAGATCGACACCCGCTATTCGAGCCATCAGCCTTGCCTCTGCTTGTGGCGAGGGTTAGAGCAGATCACCCGGACACGGCCGTGGCGTCTTATGATCCGGCACTTATCGCAAATTTTCTTCACAGAAGGACGAACTTTCAATCCTCTTCCCTGCTTTGAATCGACAGCACGATGCATGCGCTGCCGGAGCTGGCTGACCATAAAGGCATTCGAGACACGGCGCACTACGTTAGCAAAAAAAGACCGATCTCGCTAACGGATTGTCACCGCCACTTGACAGCTGAAGCCCTCAGCACCCTATTTATGTCGGTAGACGATTCGCCCTCTGGACAGGTCGTACGGCGACAACTCCACTACTACCCGATCTCCTGGAAGAATCCGAATGTAGTGCATTCTCATCTTCCCAGAGATATGAGCCAAGACCTTGTGGCCATTGTCGAGCTCGACTCTGAAAGTGGCATTAGGAAGCGGCTCTATCACCGTTCCCTCCACTTCGATTGCCTCTTCTTTTTTCGGCACGATTTCTTTAGCCCTCTCGATATCCAGACCCACTTACAAAATCAGTGTAGCAGCAGGCCTTGGCATGACCTCGGCCTAGATCCGGGTAAGGACCTCCGGCCCATTTTCCAGCACAGCGACCGTGTGCTCGAAGTGTGCAGACAGGGACCCATCCGCGGTAACCACAGTCCAACCATCCTCGAGAACTTTTGTCTGGTGAGTCCCGATGTTCACCATCGGCTCGATTGCAAAAACATGACCTACCTTGATCTTCTTTCCCTCTCCAGGAACTCCATAATTGGGAATTTGTGGGGGCTCGTGCATCTGCTCCCCGATCCCGTGACCAACGTAGTCTCTTACCACTGAGAATCCTTCGGCCTCGACGATGGACTCCACTGCATGCCCTATGTCACCCAAAGTGTTTCCAGGAACACACACCTCGATCCCAGCTTCAAGCGCCCGCTTCGTAGTCTCGATTAGGCGAACCGCTTCAAGCGAGATTTCACCCACCCCTACAGTCACAGCAGCATCCCCATGCATTCCCTCGTAGATGGCGCCACAGTCGATTCCAATAATGTCGCCCTCCACCAGACGGTAATCACCCGGAATTCCGTGAACTACTACATCGTTCGGGGAGGTGCAAATCGAGGCGGGGAAGCCCCTGTACCCTTTGAAGCTGGGAATAGCCTCTCTGGATCGGATGAACTCCTCTGCGAGTTTGTCCAAGTACGCCGTCGTGACACCCGGGCGAATTGCTTCGGTTAGTAGTGCTAGGGTCTCCGCAACGATCTTCCCCGCTTTTCTCATGCTAGCTAGCTGGTCCGGGCTCTTGCGTGTTACGCGTGCGACGACTTCCATGGAATATCACCTTCAGTACTAACTACCACACACCTAATGCAACAGGCCGCTGTTGATCAAAAATTACGTGACACGTTACCAAAACAGCGGAAACCCATCCCGCGACCGAGATATCAAGCAGATACCTGGGGACCGATCACTCGATCTGGCAATGAGTAACCAAGAAGCGAACAATCTTTGCCTAGCAGCAAGAATTCACGCTGCTAGGCTGCGACAAATTGCGCTCTCTAATCGGGTTGCGACCTCGTCTATGCTGCCACACCCGTCGACGCGAACCACGAGACCCCTTCGTAGATAGTAGTCGACGACAGGAGTTGTCTTCTGGTGGTACTGTGCCAGCCTCTCGCGAATTGCTTCAGGCCGGTCGTCATTTCTCACAACGAGCGCCGACCCGCACACGTCGCATACACCCTCGGTCTTGGGAGGATTTGCAGCCGCACTGTAGACCCTTCCGCAAGAAGGGTTTGAACACGTTTCTCTACTCGACAAACGCTTGACGACTTCGTCATCGTCTACCTCCAAAACAGCCACAACGTTTGGAGACTCATCCGGATCGAGCATCAGATCGAGTATTTCGGCTTGCTCCAAGGTCCGAGGAAACCCATCGAGACAGTACCCAACCGAGGCCTCTTCAGAAGCTAGGCGCTTTTTTACTATTTCGACGACTAGATGGTCCGGCACGAGATCGCCTGCATCCATGAACCCCTTGGCCTTCTTGCCCATATCAGAACCGGCGGCTACCTCCGCTCTAAGAATGTCTCCCGTAGCGAAGTGCGGTACCTGAAACCGCGCAGCAATCATTTTTGCCTGGGTCCCTTTTCCCGCTCCTGGAGGCCCCAAAAGGATTCCTCGAAGAGGTCCGCACGCCGCAACGTCCATATAACTCACTTGAGGAACCCCTCATAGTTTCTCATTGTCAACTGGCTATCGATCTGCTTCATAGTCTCTAGAGCCACACCGACAACTATCAGAATCGATGCCCCACCAAAAGGCACCCTGCTTCCCAAGTGCCAGACCGCGAACAATACGGTAGGCACGACAGCCACTAATGCAAGGTATAAAGAGCCAGGAAGAGTTATGCGAGTGAGTATACGATCCAAATACTCGGCGGTAGGTCGGCCTGGACGTATCCCGGGAACAAAACCCCCCTGCTTTTTAACCGACTCAGCCTGACGTACTGGATCAAACTGTATAGCGGTATAAAAGTAAGAGAAAAAAATAATCATCACAAAGTAAAGACTTAGGTACCAAAAAGACGTTTGACTCGCCAAATGAGTGTTGACAAAGTTTCTGAATCCTTCGAAAGGCAGAGTCGTCGCTACCAGGCTAGGTAAGTACAACACCGAGCTTGCAAATATGATCGGTATAACTCCTGCATTGTTAACTCTGACGGGCAGATATGTAGTGGTACCTCCATAAACTCGCCGTCCTACGAGCCTCTTGGAGAAGTGAATGGGGATCTTCTCTTTTCCTTGATCAACAAATACAATAGCGACAAGTATCGCTAAAAATACCGCCATTACAACAGAGAACTTAACAACCCCTGCGGTCTTATACACTGCTGTCCCCTGAAAGGGGAGGCGGGAAATCACGCTCACGAAGATCAGGAGCGACATGCCGTTACCGATGCCTCGCTGAGTGATTAGCTCTCCCAGCCACATAATGAGGGCAGTCCCTGCGGTAAGAGTCAGCACCATAACGATAACCCGCCCTACGTTCCACACCGGGATGATGTCAATGTCCAACTGTGGACCGCCGATTGCAAACAGCTGCCGGTTATGGGCAAGAAAGAGAATGCCGGTAGACTGCATCGTTGCTAGAGCGACAGTCACGTATCGTGTCCACTGTGTAATCTTCCGCTGCCCAATTTCTCCTTGTTCTCTCCATTGCTCAAGCTTCGGAATGACCACGCCCATGAGCTGCATGATGATGCTGGCGGTTATATAGGGCATGATCCCGAGGGAGAATATCGACAAGTTCGTTAACGCACCTCCCGAGAACAAATCGAGAAATGCGACGATACCCTGATTCTCGCTCTGCTCGCGCACTTGCTGGAGCGCCCTCACACTAACTCCCGGCACCGGAATGTGAGCACCAACGCGGTATATTGCGATGATCGCCAGGGTGAAAAGGATCTTGTTCCGCAAATCTGCAATACGGAACATGTTCTTGAAACTGGAGAGCATTTGACCCTCCGTCAGTCTCGGTCTATTAAGAATTCTCGACGATCCATAGCTTCGGGGACCTCCGTCCTTCAGCTATGAACCTGTCTCTACGCTTCCTCCAGCAGCCTCTATTTTTTGGCGCGCCTTTGTGGAACAGGCATCCACTCTCACAACCAAGGCTTTGCCAATCTCTCCACCGGCAAGAATTTTGACTGGCAGCTTTTTCTTAGCCACGAGACCCTTCGAGCGTATCGCTTCGACATCTACGGTTTCCCCGGCTTCGAACACTTCTCCCAATCGCCCTACGTTAACCACTGCAAACTCCTTTTTGAAAGGGTTCTTGAACCCCCTCCGTTTCGGCAGGCGCAATTTGAGGGGGGTCTGTCCCCCTTCGAAGCCGACTTTGGTAGTGTCTCTCGCTTTCTGGCCCTTGGTTCCTCTCCCCGCAGTCTTGCCCCTTCGCCCAGACTCTCCCCTTCCTACACGAATTGCACGCTTTTTAGCTCCTTTGGGGGGACGGAGATGATGCAGTCTCACTGAGTCTCCTCTACTCTCACCAAATGTGATACAGCCCGAACCATTCCCCGAATCTCCGGGCGATTTTCCTTTATAACGGTTTGGCCGATTCTTCTGAGACCCAGCGCTTTGAGAGTACGTCGTTGAGCTGGCTTGCGCCCGATCGCGCTACGTACCTGAGTAATCGCGAGCTTTCCTTTGGATCCCATCGTTGTCGGACTCCTACTACTCTGCCGTACTCGCAGTGGATTTGCCTTCTGGCATGGGGAGCTCTGTGCTCTCGCCGACTTTCGAGTAGCGAGTAGAGCTCGTTCGCTTATAGGCCTCCACTAGGGGACGAGGCATTATTTCTTCGGCTGGGAGACCCCTCAGCCTCGACACCTCCTCTGGGTTGCAAAGCTTGGTCAAAGCATCGATAGTCGCCCGCACAACGTTGATCGCGTTGTTACTACCCAGAGATTTTCCCAACACATCGCGGACTCCCGCGCACTCAAGTATGGCCCTAACTCCACCCCCTGCGATGACTCCCGTACCGGGCGCTGCAGGACGAAGTAAGACCTTCGCTCCCCCCCACTCACCAGTGACCGCATGGGTTATGGTCGACCCTGCCATTGGGATTCTTAAAAAGTTCTTCTTCGCTTCGTCTATGCCCTTTTGTATAGCCATCGGCACTTCACGCGCTTTGCCGTATCCAACGCCAACGCGCCCTGCTCGGTCGCCGACCACCATCAGCGCGGTGAAGCTGAACCGGCGTCCGCCTTTGACTACCTTGGCAACTCGATTTACTTCGACCACACGCTCTTCGAACTCGTGGGTCTCGTCTAAAGAGAAGGAATCTGTGCGAGAATCCGCCATTTACGCTCTCGTTTCGCTCGTTTCACCTAGAACTTTAAGCCCGCTTGGCGAGCACCATCCGCCAGCGCGGCTACGCGCCCATGGAACTTGTAGCCCCCCCTGTCGAAAACCGCACTCGATATCCCCTTTTCCAGAGCTCGCTGCCCAATGCGCTCTCCTACACCTTTTGCTATATCGACCTTACGGTGCGAAGAGGAGCCCGTTACAACATTGATCTTTTCAAGGCTTGACGCAGCTGCAAGAACCCGACCGGAGTTGTCGTCCACGAGCTGGGCGTAGATGTGCTTGGATGATCTAAACACTACAAGGCGAGGTCGGTCAGCGGTACCCGATACCCGCTTTCTCACTCGCTTGTGGCGTCTTCTACGTCGTTCGGTCCGCTCAAGCTTCAAAATAGCTCCTCCACTGCACTAATACCCTGCAGCACCGGCTCACACCCCAGTCTTGCCGGCCTTTCTCCGGATTGCCTCTCCCTCGTACCGCACACCTTTGCCCTTGTAAGGTTCTGGCGGTCGCAAAGCTCGTAGCTGAGCCGCCACCTGACCCACCTTTTGTTTGTCTACGCCACTAATGACGATCTTGTTCGGTTGCGGAACATCTATCGTGACGTCTTCCGACGGCTCGAAGTGCACTGGATGAGAGAAGCCGAGACTGAGATCAACCCCCCGTCCTTTTGAGCTAGCCCTGTATCCCACACCTACGATCTCGAGTGTTTTAGTAAACCCCCTCGAGACTCCCTCTACCATGTTGGACACGAGCGCACCCGCAAGACCGTGCATAGCACGAGTCGTTCTAGACTCGTTCGTTCTCTCTAGCCTGACCAATCCGTCTTCAACGTGAGCTACGATCCCCTCCGGTAGGGTCCACTCCAATGAACCCTTCGGACCACTTACGCGCACAGCTCTGCCGTCAATAGCAATTTCTACGCCATTTGGGAGTACAATAGGCTTTCTCCCGATCCTAGACACTCGTACTCACCTCGCCACCCAAATCGCCGGCCAACTGACTACCACACCTCGCACACGACCTCGCCACCAAGCCGTTGGCTGCGAGCTTTCCGATCCGACATTAGACCTTTAGGAGTGGAGATTACAGCGACTCCCATTCCTCCCAACACTCTTGGTAGTTTGCTTGCTTTGGCATACACCCGACGTCCAGGCTTGGACACCCGTCTTATTCCATGGATCACTCGCTCCTTGTTATCGCCGTACTTCAAACGTATAACTAATAGAGGAACAGGTGATGCTTCTCTAATTTCATACCCCTCTATATAGCCTTCTTTGTAAAGCAGAGCCGCTAGAGCCAACTTTATTTTTGACACAGGAGTTGCCACCTCTGTCTTGTAGACGAGGTTTGCATTCCTGATACTCGTTAGCATGTCAGCAATAGGATCGGTTTGGCTCATCTGCTTTCCTACCCGAAGGAACCCGTAACGTACTTACTACCAGCTCGCCTTTCTGAGGCCTGAAATCTCACCCTTGTGGGCCAACTCTCTCAAGCACAACCTACACAAGCCAAACTTGCGATAGACCGATCTCGGCCTCCCACACCTCTCGCAACGAGAGTACTTTCGCACTTTAAACTTGGGCTCTTTTTTAGCCTTCTCGATAAGAGCCTTGCGGGCCATATCAGCGCTCCTTCTGTTTGAAGGGAAACCCAAGTGACGACAACAGCTCGTACGCGTGATCGTCGTTGTCTGCTGTGGTGACAATCGTCACGTCCATCCCGCGTACCGCGTCGATCTTGTCGTAGTCAATTTCTGGATACACGAGTTGTTCTGTAAAGCCAAAACTATAATTTCCTCTTCCATCGAATGAACTAAGCGGCATTCCCCGAAAGTCACGCACCCTGGGGATGGCTAGTGTCACTGTACGGTCGAAAAACTCCCACATGCGATCACCTCGGAGAGTTACCGAAACACCTACTGGCATTCCCTTCCGCAGTTTGAAACCTGCTATCGATTTCTTAGCTCTGTTCAACTTAGGTTTCTGTCCGGTTATGACAGCCAGATCCTGCATAGCCCCGTCGATTTTTTTTGGGTCTGTAACGCCTTCTCCCACGCCAATGTTTACCACGATCTTTTCGAGACGGGGCACTTGCATAATATTGGTGAGATTCAACTTTTTCTGAAGCGAAGGCCGAACTTCTTCAAGATATTTCTTCTTCAACCTCGGAATTGGACGCTGACCATTGCCGCTCATAACTCGTCCCCGCACTTCTTACACACCCTGACCTTGCCGACCTCGGTGAACTCAAATCCTGCGCGGGTAGGACCACAGCTCTTACAGACCAGCATCACATTGGAGATGTGAACAGGCATTTCCCTGTCTATCCTGCCACCCTGCAATACGTTTCCAGAAGGTTTCTGATGCTTTTTTGCAATGTTGAGTCCTTCCACGACAACTAAATTCTTCTCGGGAATCACGCGCACCACGCGTCCCTCAGCGTTTCTCGCAGTGCGATCTTTTCCAGCCACAATGCGGACTGTGTCTCCACGCCGAATTTTTAGTTTTTTCACTCGAAATGCCACCTCTGCCGCCTTTAGGGCACAATCCTGCAAATCGCGCTCAGATTACTTCTGGAGCGAGCGAGACAATTCGCATGAACTTCTTTTCCCTTAGCTCCCGTCCCACAGGACCGAAAATTCTCGTTCCCCGGGGCTGTTTTTGATCGTTGACAAGAACGCATGCGTTGTCGTCGAAGCGGATGTAACTTCCGTCTGGTCTACGAACTTCTTTGCGAGTGCGTACAACGACACAGCGGACTACGTCTCCCTTTTTCACAGAGGAAGCCGGAGTCGCTTCCTTAACCGTTGCGATTAGCTCATCGCCGATAGACGCGTAGCGCCGACCCGAGCCTCCGAGGACTCTAATACACAAAACTTCTTTGGCGCCTGTGTTGTCGGCTACCTTGAGCCGGGACTCCTGTTGAATCACTTCTTGCGCTCCGGCCTACTTTGCCCTCTCTACAATCTCCGCTATCCGCCACCTCTTCAGCTTTGACAACGGGCGGGTTTCGACGATGACCACGCGGTCGCCTTCTCGAACCTCGTTTTCCTCATCGTGTGCGTAATACTTCTTGGTCGTCTTTACAATCCGTCCGTACTTCGGGTGTCGAAGAGTGCGCTCTACAGCGACGACGGCTGTTTTGCTCATTTTTGCGCTAGTCACCACGCCAATCCGCCTCTTGCGTATTGCCCTCTTCGCGCCGTTCTGAGTGCCCTCACTCATTTATCCACAGCCCTGTTATCGTTGCTGCCCAAACTTTCTTCAGGCATATCTTCGTTGTCGGCCTCCGCTTCATCTGTCCCTTCTCGCTCTTCTTCTGGCTCCTCCGTTTCCACCACCGGTCTGCGACGAAACAGCCTCCGCCTTCGCTTTTGTGCCGTCTCCTCAACCGAAGGTCTCAGGGTGATTCCAAGCTCTCGCTCTCTAATTACCGTAAGTACGCGAGCTAACTCTCTCTTGATCTCTCTCAATCTCTTGTAGTTGTCGAGGCGTCCAGTCGCCTTCTGGAACCGGAGATTAAACAGTTCTGAGCGAAGCTCCTCTGCTCGCTCGTGGAGCTCGTCAGTGCTTGCTTCTCTTAGCTGCTTCGCCTTAGTGGTCACGGAGGCTCACGCCTCCCTCGTGACAAAACGGGTTTTCACCGGCAGTTTGTGAGCCGCCAGGCGCATCGCTTCCCTCGCCACCGGCTCAGCCACGCCTGCGAGCTCGAACATTACCCGTCCAGGTTTCACTACAGCCACCCACTTCTCTGGATTTCCTTTTCCCGATCCCATGCGAGACTCAAGTGGCTTGGATGTAACAGGCTTGTCCGGAAAAATCGTGATCCAGACCTTTCCACCCCGCCTTATATGGCGGGTAATCGCAATCCTTGCTGCTTCTATCTGGCGGTTAGTAATCCAGCCTGGCTCTAGAGCCTGTAGCCCAAAGTCACCCCAGGTAACTTTCGTTCCACCCTTGGCCGCACCTTTCATCCGGCCACGTTGTTGCTTTCTGTGCTTGTATTTGCGCGGCATCAACATCGCAATTACTCTCCGCGTACTAGCAACACAGCCAAATCCAAGACTTTACCCAAAAGCAGCTCGACCAGGTGTCCCAATTTGGGACGATCCCATATGCCATGACGAATGCCGCCTGCGCTATCGCCAGGTGCATAGCCCCGGGGCAGCTAAATCAGTGCTGCTCGCTGCCCCCTCCCGTGGAATCGTCTTCGCCCAAGTCGTGGATACCTTCGGAACCTTGAGGCTCTTCGGTTTGCTCCTCAGAGGAAACCTCCCCTTTTTGTGCACTCGCATCGGGGATAGCAGCGTGCCTTTCATTTGTGAACTCTTGATTTACGGGCTCGCTACCTCCGACACTCTTTTTCTGCTCGGCTAGTGAGCGGGTCCTTGCCACGATTAGGCGCTTTCCCCCTGAAACCTCCTCTAGAGGCTCAACGTCGTCCCCCACGTCGGAAACAACTCGGCCCTTGGTCGCCACTTCGACACGGGCCTTCGGTGAGGTCAAATGGGTGGAGACCCCAGCCGCCATGGCTGCCTCCACAACGATCTTTTCCTCCTCCTCTCGATGCCTCAACTCGACGACATCGCCTTTGTAAATCCACACCTTGACACCGATCTGGCCGGCTTTAGTTTTGGCCTCTGCAAACCCATAATCAATGTCAGCCCTAATGGTCTGCAAAGGCACTCGTCCCTCTCGATACCACTCCCGGCGAGACATCTCAGCTCCACCTAATCTTCCCGAGCATTGAACGCGTATCCCTTGTACGTGAGGCGACTTCAGCGCAGCCTGAACGGCGCGCTTCATCGCTCTCCTGAAATTCACCCTCCCAGCCAGCTGGTCGGCTATGGATTGGGCAAGGAGAGTGGCATCCTGCTCTGGGTTTTTAACCTCGACGATGGAAACTTGAGTTTTCCTGCCAGTGATCTTCTGAATTCCCTGCCTGAGCCGGTCGACCTCCGTTCCGCCTCGGCCAATTACTATTCCAGGACGAGCAGTGTGAATGTCTACGACGATAGAGTCGTGGCCTTTGCGCTCAATCTCGATACGAGATATGCCAGCCCTGTGGAGCGTCTTATGAATGTACTCACGGATCCGGATGTCTTCGATTAGATACGTCTTGTATTCTTTCTCCGCGAACCACCGGGACTTCCACTGAGTGAGCGTCCCCAACCTAAACCCGTATGGATTCACCTTCTGGCCCATCGCTACTACTCCTCAGGCTCTTGCCGTGCCAACGCGATGGTCATATGACAGGTACGCTTGCGGATGCGCGTAGCGCGTCCTCTGGCCCTGGGACGCCATCGCCGCAGGGTCGGACCTTCGTCGACAAAAATTCTCGAGACGTACAGCTCATCTCGGTCAAAGCGATACTTCTGCGCCGCGTTAGCTACCGCAGATTCGAGAAGTTTCTTGAGCGGCCTAGCAGCATCCCTCTTCGAAAACTCTAAAACTCGCAAGGCCTCCTCAACGTCGAGTCCCCTTATGAGATCGGCGACCGCCCTAGCCTTATATGGCGAGACCCTCACGTATCGAGCCACAGCTGTCGCCTCTTTCGCTTCGCCTACAACACCTTCAGCCACTGTTGCCTCTGCGTACCTTTTACCCACCTACTGGCCAGACCCGAGTGTTTGCGCATCGCGCTCAAATCCGGATAAACAGTCTCACCTTTGGGACTATCTCCTAGTGGATTTCTCTGACTTGACATGCGATCGGAATGTCCTCGTAGGCACAAATTCGCCAAGTTTGTGCCCGACCATCGCTTCCGTAACATACACAGGAACATGTCTACGTCCGTCATAGACGGCAATCGTGTGTCCGACCATCTCCGGCGTAATCGTCGATCTTCTCGACCATGTCCTTATGAGCCTTTTTTCGTTTTTGGAGTTGAGCTCGGCAATTTTCCGCGCCAGATGGTCGTCGACAAACGGTCCCTTCCTTAAACTCCTCGGCACTGTTCCCCCTTAGTCCTACAAAGCATTTGGCGGCGCGAAATCATGAGATCCCGCCGCCAGGCCTCAAAGAACGCCACACCGCCGGCTTCAGCGTCGCCTCTTCCCTGTCCGCCTTCGCCTTACAATCAATCGATCAGACGCCTTGCCCTTCTTTCGGGTTCTCCCCTCTTTCTTCCCCCAAGGCGAGACTGGATGTCGGCCTCCTGAACTCTTTCCCTCACCCCCTCCGAGGGGATGGTCGACGGGGTTCATCGCCACCCCGCGAGTGTGAGGACGCCTTCCTAGCCAGCGTGCCCTCCCAGCTTTTCCAATACTCACGAGCTCGGCCTCGGAGTTCCCAACCGAGCCCACAGTGGCCTTACACTCAAGCAACACCAATCGGTGCTCGGACGAAGGCAGCCGCAGTTGGGCATAGCGCCCCTCTTTGGCCATTAGTTGTGCCCCCCCTCCCGCAGAACGCACGAGCTTTCCGCCCGCCCCTGGCCTTAGTTCAATATTGTGCACGACCGTTCCCACAGGGATATTTCTCAGAGGAAGGGAATTGCCTGGCTTTATGTCAGCAGAGGGTCCGGATTCCACGGTGTCGCCGACTGCCAGGCCCTCTGGGGCAATAATGTATCGCTTCTCACCGTCCAAGTAATGCAGTAGAGCTATACGCGCGTTCCTGTTCGGGTCGTACTCAATCGCCGCTACCTTAGCGGGAACACCTTCTTTATCTCGCCTGAAATCTACGATCCTGTAGCGGCGTTTGTGTCGGCCACCCCGATGTCGAGCAGTTACACGCCCATACACGTTCCGCCCTGATTTCTTGGGCAGCGGGGCTAGAAGAGACCGCTCAGGCTCTTTTTTGGTAATGTCCGCAAAGTCAGAGTACGTCTGAAATCGCGTCGTAGAGGTATAGGGCTTTAGTCGCTTGAGTCCCACCTTGTCCCTCTCAGCCCTCGAATATGTCGATCTTTTCGCCAGCCGCTAGGGTCACGATCGCATACTTTCGCGCCGCAGTCTTTCCGTACTTCCAAGTCCTCGGGGATCGCCTACGCTTAGCCGGACGTTTGACTATGTTGACGCCGACTACTGAAACTCCAAAGATTTGTTCGACTGCCTGACGGATTGCAGTCTTGGAAGCGTCGGGGTGGACTACGAACGTGTACTTCCCCGCCTCGATCTGCCCATAGGACTTCTCGGTGACTACCGGCTCTATGAGAATATCCCTCGGATTACGAGTCGTCTTCGGCATCGCTAGTTTCTTCAACTTCCTCGGTGGTATCGCTGGGCAAAATCTCGGCGCTCTCTGAATTTCTACTTGCGTCAAGCTTTTTGCCCGCAATCTTCCCCAATGACTCAAGATCAGCGACAAGATACTCCGCGTCGACAACGTCATACGTGGTCAGTTGATCCACCCGTATAGCCTTCACCCACGGCAAATTTCTCACTGAAAGGGCCTCCCGAGAGCCCAGGTCTAGCACCACTGCGAGCACCTTTGTACCCGACACTCCCATGGACCCGAAGAGAGTTGCCGCTCGCTTGGTCGACGGGGTGTCATCGAAGGGCCACTCTTCGACAGCTAGAACGGCATCGTGTTGAGCTAGATCAGATAGGGCAGAGCGCAAAGCTAGCTTCTTCATCTTCTTCGGAACCCGCTGGGAATAATTTCGAGGCTTAGGCCCATGAGCTACTCCTCCACCCACCCAAAGTGGTGATCGGATCGATCCAGCCCGGGCACGTCCCGTTCCCTTCTGCCTCCATGGCTTTGCTCCGCCACCACTCACCTCGGAGCGCCGCTTCGTCGAGTGCGTGCCAGCACGAGCCGCAGCTCTTTGAGCCACGACAACCTGGTGCACAACTGCAATATTGGGCTCCAAGCCAAAGACATCGTCGGGAAGATAGACTCGCCCGACTAGCTTTCCCTCTACGGAATAAAGCTTCGCTTCTGCCACCTCTACCTTGCCTCAATCTCTAGCGCTAGGCACTCTTTCGAGATGCTTTAGATGCCTTATAAGCGGTCTTAACTGTGACGACCGACCCGGTTGAACCGGGAACAGCACCCTTGAGCAGTAAAATGCCGCGTTCGGCATCCGCTTGTATAACAGTAAGACCACTCACCGTAACCGTCGAGTTGCCATGACGGCCTGCCATGCGCTTGCCTTTGAAAACTCTTGCGGGAGTAGCCGCCATGCCGATAGATCCCGGAGCTCTATGAACCCTGTGTGCACCATGACTTCCAGGTAAGCCGGCGAAACCGTGACGCTTCATGACGCCCTGGAAACCACGCCCTTTGCTTGTTCCAGTGACATCGACAAGATCACCGGCCTCGAAGACATCAGCTTTTACTTCGTCACCAGCGCTGTAGTCGGAGGCGTTGTCTACCCTCACTTCTTTGAGAACCAGATAGGACTCTATTCCAGCCTTTTTTATGTGTCCCTTCTCTGGTTTGTTATGGCGCGAGGGCTTGCGTTCACCAAAAGCCAATTGGAGAGCTTCGTAACCGTCTCGATCCACAGTCTTGACTTGGACCACTCTGCACGGAGAGACCTTTATAACGGTAACTGGAATCACCTCACCGCTGTCCGGTTCAAATATTTGGGTCATGCCGAGCTTTTGGCCAAGGATTGCTTTTGTTGACATCTGTGCCGTACGTCCTCTACATCCGCTCTATCTTGATATTGACATCGACTCCTGCAGCTAGGTCCAGTCGCTGAAGCGAATCCATGGTCTTTGGAGTAGCCTCGTAGATGTCGAGAAGCCGCTTGTGCACCTGAATCTCAAAGTGTTCTCGGCTGTCCTTGTCTTTGTGCGGAGATCTAATTACGCAGAAGCGATGCCGCTCGGTAGGAAGAGGAACAGGTCCTACTACTTTTGCATGGGTACGCACCACCGTCTCCACTATCTTCTTGGCCTCTTGGTCCAAGATGCCGTGGTCGTACGCTTTCATCCGTATTCGAATTCGTTGTTTGTTAGATGACTCGGCCAACTCCGCTTCTTTCGTAGCTCTCGTCTTTATTGAGTCCCTAGAGCACCCCCGACATTACAAGGCCGGGCCTCCATCAAGACCCGGCCTCTCCCAACAGCGCTTCGTAGCTTACGAAGCCCTGGGCGTCTAGGCACTACTTGATAACTTTGACGACCCTTCCTGCACCTACTGTACGGCCGCCTTCACGGATTGCAAATCGCAGCCCCTCTTCCATGGCGATTGGCTGAATCAGCTCAACTCGCATCTCGATGTGGTCGCCTGGCATGACCATCTCCGTCCCTTCTGGCAGATGTACTGTGCCAGTAACATCAGTCGTTCGGAAGTAAAACTGAGGACGATAGCCATCGAAGAACGCCGTGTGTCGCCCCCCTTCTTCCTTGGTTAGAACGTAGACTTGGGCATTGAACTCGGTGTGAGGGGTAATAGAACCCGGCTGCGCTAAGACCATGCCGCGCTCGACTTCTTCTTTTTTGATACCGCGCAACAGCACACCCGCATTGTCGCCGGCTTGGATGAAATCGAGCGACTTTCTAAACATTTCGAGATCCGTCGCAACTGTCTTGCGTGTTTCTCTCAACCCCACTATCTCAACTTCGGACATCTTCTCGAGCTTGCCACGCTCCACACGCCCCGTGACCACTGTTCCTCGTCCCTGGATCGAGAACACATCCTCAATAGGCATCAGGAAAGGTTTGTCGATCTCGCGGACGGGCTCGGGGATGAAGTTATCGCACGCCTCCATAAGCTCGAGGATGCTCTTCTTCGCCTCCTCGTCACCTTCGAGCGCCTTCAATGCCGAGCCCTTTATTACGGGAACATCGTCACCTGGAAACTCGTACTTGTTTAGAAGGTCTCGCACTTCAAGCTCGACTAGGTCGAGAATCTCTTGATCGTCGACCATATCTACTTTGTTTAGAAACACGACTATATAAGGAACTCCAACCTGTCGGGCTAGAAGGACATGCTCGTGGGTCTGGGGCATCGGACCGTCAGCAGCCGACACCACCAGGATCGCGCCATCCATCTGAGCGGCCCCAGTGATCATATTCTTTATGTAGTCGGCGTGCCCCGGACAGTCGACGTGTGCATAGTGGCGGTTGGCCGTCTCGTACTCGACGTGAGCGATGGCTATAGTAATGCCTCTTTCTTTTTCCTCTGGCGCCTTGTCAATCTCCTCGAAGGGGGTGTAGTGAACGGCAGGGTTCTGCTCGGCCAGAACCTTTGTTATCGCTGCTGTCAATGTCGTTTTGCCGTGATCAATATGGCCTATTGTTCCTATGTTGAGGTGAGGCTTGCTCCTCTCGAACTTTTGCTTCCCCATCTCTTATTCGCTCCTCTCGCCTAAGAGTCTTTCACCGCCAAACTAGAAACTAGCGTCAAATAGCCCTCACTCGCCCCGAACTCGGGCGACAATCTCGGACGCGACGTTCTCGGGTACTTCTTGATAAGAATCGAACTGCATGGTGTAGGTCGCCCTACCCTGAGTTCGCGAGCGAAGATCTGTAGCATACCCGAACATCTCTGCCAGAGGCACTTTGGCCCGTACAACCTTAGAGTTTCCTCGGGCCTCTGTCCCCTCAATTCTCGCTCGCCTAGAGGAGAGATCGGATATCACGTCGCCAAGATAGTCCTCTGGCGTCACAACTTCAACTGACATTATCGGTTCCAATAGTTTGGGAATCGCTTTCCTCGACGCTTCCTTGAAGGCCTGCGACGCCGCTATCTTATATGCCATCTCCGAGGAATCGACTTCATGGTAGGAGCCGTCGGTAAGCGTGACTCTAACGTCAACCACCGGATATCCAGCCAAGACTCCCGATTCCATCGCCTCTTGGACACCCTGATCTACAGCGGGCACAAACTCTTTGGGGATCTTGCCTCCGACAATCTTGTCCACGAACTCGAATCCCCCTCCTCTAGATAGAGGCTCCACATCGATAACTACATGTCCATACTGGCCTCTACCTCCTGTCTGACGTATATAGCGTCCTTCGACCCCTTTTACTGGCTGCGAGATCGTTTCTCGGTAAGCTACTTGAGGCTTGCCGATGTTAGCGTCGACACCAAACTCTCGTACAAGGCGATCGACGATAACTTCTAGGTGTAGCTCGCCCATTCCGGCAATGATTGTCTGCCCCGTTTCTTCGTCAGTCTTGACTACGAATGTCGGATCCTCGGCCGCAAGTGCCTGTAGCGACTTCGAAAGTTTGTCTTGGTCCGCCTTCGTTTTAGGCTCTATGGCGACCGAGATTACAGGAGCAGCAAACTCTATGGGCTCGAGACGAATGGGATTTTGGAGATCGCACAAAGTGTCCCCGGTTGTCACATCCTTAAGGCCGACGACGGCCACAATATCTCCGGTAAACGCTGCGTCTTTGTCCTCCCGGTGATTTGCGTGCATCTGAAGAATTCGTCCAACTCTTTCTGTCTTTCGAGTGTTGGAGTTCAAGACCTTGTCTCCCTTTTTTAGGACGCCCGAGTAAATGCGGATGTAAGTGAGTTTTCCTACGTGAGGATCGGACATGATCTTGAAAGCCAAAGCGCAAAATGGCTCGTCATCAGAAGGATTTCTCACAACTATCTCGTCCCCATCGAGGTTGCTACCCTCAATAGCGGGGATGTCCAATGGGCTCGGCAAATAGTCGATGATTGCATCGAGAAGTGGCTGGATTCCCTTATTCCTAAAGGCGCTGCCGCACAGGACAGGAGTAAGCTCGTTGCTAATCGTCGCGCGTCTCAAAGCTGCTTTTAGATCTGACGCAGAAACATCAGTATTTTCTACGTACTTCTCGAGAAGCTCTTCATCGTGCTCGGCAACCAGCTCCACTAGCCGCGCCCTAGCCTCTTCGGCAACTTTTGCCTCTTCTGGTTCAAGTTCACGGTCAATCCAGGTGTCGCCTTTCTCATCAGTCCAAATGTGAGCCTTGAGAGTT
This sequence comes from Acidimicrobiia bacterium, assembly GCA_040289475.1. Taxonomy (NCBI): domain Bacteria; kingdom Bacillati; phylum Actinomycetota; class Acidimicrobiia; species Acidimicrobiia bacterium. The sequence continues at coordinate 32,595 of PSLF01000007.1, forward strand.
AGAAGGTCTATTACGCCTTCGAAGTGAGCCTCGGACCCTACAGGGAGCTGGACGACTGCAGGGTTGGCCTCGAGCTTGGTAGCTATGCTTTCAACCGCTGCGCTAAAGTCAGCCCCGATCCGATCCATCTTGTTGATGAAGCAAATTCTGGGTACGCCGTATCGGTCGCCCTGGCGCCAAACCGTTTCGGTCTGGGGTTCTACGCCGGCAACGGCATCGAATACAGCTACTGCCCCGTCGAGTACTCTAAGGCTGCGTTCGACCTCCACGGTGAAATCGACGTGGCCGGGGGTGTCGATAATGTTAATCCAGTGGTCTTTCCACTTGCACGTGGTGGCAGCAGAGGTAATCGTGATCCCCCGCTCCTGCTCCTGGCGCATCCAGTCCATTACTGCCGAGCCCTCGTGGACCTCGCCCATCTTGTATGTCTTCCCCGTGTAGTAAAGGATCCGCTCGGTGGTAGTTGTCTTCCCGGCGTCGATATGAGCCATGATGCCGATATTGCGCGTGCGGGCCAAAGGAAACTCACGTATCGAAAAACTAGTTCCCCGTTTGCGAAGAGGTTTTCCTGAAGCAACACTATGGCCCGAGCCCTCACTCTCTATTTCCGTCCTTACTGCTTCAGTCATCGATACCTCGCAATCCAACGTCCGCAAGCACCACGCACACCTTGCAACTACAACCATCCAACGCGCTTCGTCGATTTCTAACCTATGGTCGAAACTCGTTTAACTGTTCCGTGCATCCGCCGTTCAAGCAGAACCCTCTGTCGGATCGAACCCCTAATCGCTCATTCGTTGCTCAGGTCGTGCATGTTTTCTCGAACCAGAGCACTATCGAATGCGCGGTGTCGAGGATTTAGCGTGACGGACCCCGCACTACCGTGATGCCGAAGAGCGTCAGTCACCACCGATAGTGAGCAAACGCCCTGTTGGCCTCCGCCATCTTGTGCAGGTCGTCCCTGCGTTTGACCGAGGGGCCTACTCCCTTAGAAGCGTCCAAAATCTCTGCTGCCAGTTTCTCGAACATCGGCTTTGCCTTGCGCTGGCGTGCATTTGCCACTATCCACCGAACAGCTAGCGTCTGGGCTCTTCTCGGAGGAACCTCGACGGGAACTTGGTAGGTAGCGCCACCCACCCTTCTGCTGCGAACCTCTAGAACCGGCTTGACGTTGTCTACTGCCCGCCTAAGTACAGCAACAGGATCTTCCCGCTCTGCCTGGGCAACTAGCTCCAACGACTTATAAACGATTCTTTCGGCAAGTGCTTTCTTTCCGTCCCGCATTACTTTGTTGATGAATTGAGTCACGAGTGGCGACCTGTAGAGCGGGTCGGGTACTATCTCCCGTTTAGGAATTGGGCCTCTGCGTGGCATCGCGTCTTACCGAGTCTTACCGAGTCTTCCAGACGAGTTAGGGCAGGAACTAGCCCGCTTCTCGTTTAGTTCCGTACCGGGAGCGGGCCTTCTTTCTACCCGATACTCCCGCCGCATCCAATGCACCGCGAACAACCTTGTACCGATAACCGGGAAGGTCTTTCACTCTTCCCCCACGAACCAGTACTATCGAGTGTTCTTGGAGGTTGTGACCCTCCCCTGGGATGTACGCTCCGACTTCTATTCCTGAGGTGAGGCGGACTCTTGCAACTTTTCTGATAGCAGAATTGGGTTTCTTTGGAGTCTGAGTTGCCACACGCACGCACACGCCCCGTCTTTGCGGAGATCCCTTGAGCGCGGGTGTTTTCGTCTTATCTTTTTTGGGCTTGCGTGGATTTCTTATTAGTTGACTTACAGTAGGCAACGAATCAAACGCCTCCACTCAGCGTCACTATCCCGACGAACACGGTACATTTACAAGGTCAGCGATCGAGTAGCGAGATTCGAAGGTTACCTGCAAGAGCACGAGCCGTCCAACGGAAATCCACCCATGGGCCGTGTTACCGATGACTCTCTCTAAAGCTTCGGTTGTATGCTCGCTTGCCCTACGACTGCTCTTCGATCTCGCTTGCCATTTCCGCAAGCACCTCTGCGAGATCTTCGGACGCGGCCTCGCTGCCGTCTTCATCTCCGACTGCCCACGGCTGAAGCGAGACCAAATCCGGCACCTGCGGTGCCACTACCTTAACAGCTCTATATCGCTTCATCCCAGTGCCAGCCGGAATGAGCTTGCCGATGATCACATTCTCTTTGAGTCCAGAGAGCGTATCGACTTTGCCCGCTACTGAAGCCTCGGTGAGAACGCGGGTCGTCTCCTGAAAGCTTGCTGCAGACAGCCAAGAGTCGGTGGCCAGGCTCGCCTTGGTAATTCCCATTAGCTCAGGTCGCCCTTCGGCCGGCCGCTTTCCAGCCTCCACAAGCTCGCGGTTGACTCTACGAAACTCCCGCTGATCGACCCTGTCTCCAGGCAGGAATTCAGAGTCCCCCGGGTCTTGGATCAATACCTTCCTCAGCATCTGACGAACGATAATCTCTATGTGCTTGTCGTGGATGGCTACACCCTGATTCCTATAAACTGCCTGTACCTCATCCACGAGATAGTTCTGGGCAGCTCGTATCCCCTCGATCTCGAGGATTTCTCTCGGATCTTTGGGACCCTCCGTAAGCGCTGTGCCTGCTGCGACCTCTTGGCCATTTCTTACAAGCAACAAATCCCTACGCCTGCAGACATACTCTCTCTCTTCGTCCCCGCTCTTGACCTTCACGAGAACAGTACCGTCCTCCTGGTCAGAAATGGATACTTTCCCTGAAATCTCCGAGATGATCGCCTTTCCCTTCGGCTCTCTCGCCTCGAAAAGCTCTACGACTCTGGGAAGACCATGGGTGATGTCCTCCGCCGCCACACCTCCGGTGTGGAAGGTTCGCATGGTGAGCTGAGTCCCGGGTTCTCCAATGGACTGGGCCGCTATTATGCCCACTGCTTCCCCAATTGGGACTGGCTCTCGAGTAGCAAGCGACAGCCCGTAACAGGCTTGACAGACCCCTTGGGCGGTCTCACATGTGAGTACTGACCTGACGGAGACGCTATCGACGCCCTCGGCGACCCTCTGCCGACCCTTTTCCTTTATCCGCGCTGCGGCGAGTATAGTGTCCAGCTCTCGCTTACCGATTATGGTGCCTTTCTTGAACAAAGTTTTATTGCTGGAAGGATCTTTTACATCTTCTGCAAGCACTCGCCCGTAAAGGCGCATCTCTGGCCGCTCGCTCGTGGTTGGAATCTTTATGCCCCTGTCAGAACCGCAATCCTCCTCGAGGACTATCACTTCTTGAGCCACGTCGACTAAGCGGCGTGTGAGGTAACCAGAGTCAGCTGTCCTCAATGCGGTGTCGGCCAAGCCCTTCCTAGCGCCGTGAGTAGAAATGAAGTATTCGAGAACAGAGAGCCCCTCGGCGAAGTTGGACTTGATGGGCCGGACAATGATTTCGCCTTTGGGATTCGCCACCAGACCCCTCATACCGGCAAGCTGCCGAACCTGCATGATATTTCCTCGGGCTCCCGAGCCGACCATCATGTGAAGTGGAGAGAACTTGGTAGACTCTAGCTCCCGCTCGGTCGCCTCGGACACCCGCGTGGTAGCCTCTGTCCAGATCTCAATCAGCTCTTCTCTCCGCTCCGACTCCGATATAAGGCCAGCTTGGTAGTCTTGCTCTACTTGCTCTGCCCGGCGCTCAAATTCCTCCAAAATCTCAGATTTGGCGCTCGGTGTACGAACGTCGCTCATGGAGATGGTCAGACCAACCTTGGTCGCGTATTCAAAGCCTAGGTGTTTCAGCGAATCAAGGGATTTGGCCACTTCTGCTTTAGGGTAGCGATCGGTCAGCTCATCAACTATCGAGGCTATCTGCCGCTTCCGGACAGTCTCATTAATGAAGGGAAAATCAGGAGGAAGAGCTTCGTTGAAAATGACTCGCCCGACAGTGGTTTCTACAACCGGACCGCTGCCATTTTCTTCAGCTACCAGCCCCCCGGCGGATCGGGACTCCGCCCTTGCCAAATCGGATGTACTTCCACGCACATCCCCCCGCGCCTTCAGAGCGGGAAGCCTTAAGCGGATCTTGTCATGAAGGCGGATTTCGCCTAGCTCGAATGCGAAGAGCACTTCATTTGGAGAAGCAAAAGTCGTAGCGAATATTTCGTCCGACTCTCCAGCCTCCTCGGTGAGGTAGTACAAGCCTATGACCATGTCCTGGGTAGGGGTGACTATAGGTTGGGCACTGGCCGGGGACAAAATGTTGTGGGTTGACAGCATCAAGATTCTGGCTTCGGCTTGAGCCTCCGGGGAAATAGGCACATGCACAGCCATTTGATCCCCGTCAAAGTCCGCGTTGAATGCCGTGCACACTAGAGGATGGATCTGTATAGCCTTCCCATCGACTAAAACAGGCTCGAATGCTTGAATCCCCAGCCGGTGAAGAGTTGGGGCCCGGTTCAAAAGCACGGGATGCTCTTTTACGACCTCCTCTAGTATTGGCCAGACTTGGGGTCGCGCTCTCTCAACCATCCGCTTTGCAGACTTTATGTTCTGGGCGATTTCCAACTCCACGAGCCGCTTCATTACAAAAGGCTTGAATAGCTCTAGTGCCATAACACGCGGCAATCCGCACTGATGCAGCTCGAGCTGGGGTCCTACCACTATGACCGATCTCCCGGAATAGTCGACGCGCTTGCCCAGGAGATTCTGACGGAACCTCCCCTGTTTGCCCTTCAGCATGTCGGACAGGGACTTCAGCGGCCTGTTTCCCGACCCAAGAACAGGGCGCCCTCTCCGTCCGTTGTCGAAGAGAGCATCCACTGCCTCCTGAAGCATCCGCTTTTCGTTGTTGACGATGATCTCCGGAGATTTCAGATCTAGCAGCCGCTTCAGCCTGTTGTTTCGGTTGATAACCCTTCGGTAAAGATCGTTTAGATCGGACGTGGCGAAGCGGCCCCCATCCAGCTGTACCATAGGTCTTAGATCTGGGGGGATAACCGGAATGCAGGTGAGCACCATCGCTCTCGGGTCGTTGCCCGAGCTCAAGAAAGCGTTCACCACTTTCAGTCGCTTGATAGCCCGAGCCCTCTTTTGCCCCTTTGAATTTTCGATAATTTCTTGCAGATTCAGAGCCTCTTCCTCGAGGTCGATCGTTTCTATAAGATCGCGGATCGCCTTGGCGCCCATCCCTCCGTGGAAGTAGTCGGAGTACCTGTACTGAAGCTCCTTCCAAATGTTTTCCTTTTCGATGAGCTGTTTAGCGCGAAGTGATTTGAAGACGTCGAAGACCTCCTTTAGCTCTTCTTTTTGGTGCTCCGCTTTTTGACGATGCTCTTGGATCGCTCGCTCCGCCCTCTTTCTACGAGCTTCTATTTCTGATTCCTTGGCTCCCTCTTCCTCGAGCTCTTCGATGTCGTCTTCAAGCCTTTCGATTTCCCGCTCGATCCTCTCGTCCCGATCTTCATCAATAGCGGCTAGCTCGATTCGAAGGTCGTCTTCCAGGCGAGGCAAGTCTTTCTTGCGCTTTTCCTCGTCGACGCTGACGATCAAAAACGCCCCGAAGTAAATGATCTTTTCTAGCTCCCGGGCAGTCATATCGAGGAGATAACCCAGGCGAGAGGGAACTCCTTTTACATACCAAATATGAGTGACCGGTGCAGCGAGCTCAATGTGGCCCATTCGCTCTCGTCGCACCTTCGAGCGGGTAACTTCCACGCCGCATCGCTCGCAAATAATCCCTTTAAAGCGAATCCTTTTGTATTTTCCACAGGCGCACTCCCAGTCCTTTGTAGGACCGAAAATCTTCTCGCAAAACAGACCGTCTTTTTCGGGCTTGAGTGTGCGGTAGTTGATCGTCTCTGGCTTCTTGACCTCTCCGTTAGACCACTTCTGGATCTGGTCCGGAGTGGCTAGCCCGATTTTTACAGTGTCGAAGTCGTTGACGTCTATCACAGACCCTCCCCACGGGCGCCAGACACATCTCCCTCTTCGTCGACAGAGCCCGACCGCTCAGGGCGAGAAATATTGATTCCGAGTTCTTCAGCCGACCTGAAGACTTCTTCTTCGGGTTCCCGCATCTCCAAGCGCTCGCCTTGGCTTGAGTACACCTCGACGTTGAGACACAGCGATTGCATTTCTTTGAGAAGAACCTTGAATGACTCTGGAATGCCCGGCTCGGGCACGTTTTGCCCCTTGACGAGTGCCTCGTAAACCTTTACCCGACCCACAGTGTCATCGGATTTAGAGGTGAGTAGCTCTTGGAGCGCATGAGCGGCGCCATAAGCCTCTAGAGCCCATACTTCCATCTCTCCGAATCTCTGGCCACCGAACTGAGCTTTTCCGCCCAAGGGTTGCTGCGTGATCATCGAGTAGGGCCCGGTAGAACGTGCGTGAATCTTGTCGTCGACCAAGTGCAATAGCTTCATGATGTAGACGTACCCTACGGTTACCTCGTGGTCGTAAGGCTCACCGGTGCGCCCGTCATACAGGACAGCTTTGCCCTCGTTGTTGATAAGCTTCATACCATCGATGCCGGGGTGCGACTTCGCCAGGATGTCGAATATCTCTTTTTCTCTGGCTCCGTCGAACACAGGGCTTTTTATCCAAGCGGCAGGCCGTTGATGACCAGGGAGTGGATCCGTCCCGTTACTGGCTGGACCACCTTCCCAGCCGAAGTGTGCTCCCCAGCCCAACTGTGCCTCGAGTACCTGGCCCAAGTTCATCCTGGAGGGTACCCCTAAGGGATTGAGAATTATGTCTACCGGCGTTCCATCCTCCAAAAAAGGCATGTCCTCAATAGGAAGGATCTTCGCAATGACGCCCTTGTTCCCGTGGCGACCCGCCAGCTTGTCACCCACCGAAATCTTCCGCTTCTGGGCGACAAAGACTCTAACGATTTGATTGACGCCTGGTGGAAGGGAAGGATCTTCCTCCCGCGTAAAGGTCTGAACCGCAATCACTGTCCCGGACTCGCCATGAGGAACCCTGAGAGAGGTATCCCTCACTTCCTTGGCCTTTTCACCAAAGATTGCCTGGAGGAGACGTTCTTCGGGGGTGAGCTCGGTTTCTCCCTTTGGTGTGACTTTGCCAACTAGATAATCCCCGGGACGAACTTCCGCTCCGACCCTAATGATCCCCTGGTCGTCCAAGTCGGCTAATAGCTCGGGCGCTACGTTGGGAATATCGGCAGTGATCTCCTCTGCGCCCAGCTTGGTATCTCTCGCTTCAACCTCGTAGGACTCAATATGAATGCTCGTGAGAATGTCTTCTAAAACAAGGCGCTCAGAAATGATTATGGCGTCTTCAAAGTTGTGTCCTTCCCATGGCATAAATGCCACCAAAAGATTGCGCCCAAGTGCCAATTCGCCGCCGTCGGTGCTTGGACCATCAGCTATGACCTGGCCTGGTTTGACTTTGTCGCCCTCTTTGACAATGGGGATTTGGTGGATGCACGTCCCCTGATTGGATCGGCGGAACTTCACTAGGGGGTACTCTCGAACCTCACCACCTTCGTCGACCCTTATATAGTCAGCCGTTACTTCTTGTACCACCCCGGCTGCTTGAGCCGTTACAACGCTCCCCCCGTCGATCGCAGCACGTGCCTCAACACCGGTTCCCACATAGGGGGCTTCGGGCCGGATGAGGGGCACCGCTTGGCGTTGCATGTTCGCACCCATGAGAGCTCGGTTCGGGTCGTCGTGCTCCAGGAAGGGAATGAGAGCAGCGGCGACCGAAACGATCTGACTAGGTGAGACGTCCTGATAATCGACCTCCTCAGGGGTGACGTAGTGTACATCCCCGCGGCGCTTTCTCACGAGAACGCGGTCGCCCAAGAAACGGCCGCGAGAGTCTGTTTCCGCATTGGCCTGGGCAATTACGAATCGGTCTTCCTCATCCGCTGTGAGGTAGTGAATCTCATTTGTGACTCGCCCGCGTGTCACTTTCCGATACGGCGTCTCGATAAAGCCATATTCGTTTATACGCGCATAAGTCGATAAAGATCCAATGAGGCCGATGCTCGGTCCCTCGGGCGTCTCGATTGGACACATGCGACCGTAGTGACTGGGGTGCACATCCCGAACCTCGAAGCCGGCCCTCTCTCGTGACAGGCCGCCCGGCCCCAAGGCAGAAAGCCGCCTTTTGTGCGTGATTCCGGCCAGCGGGTTGGTCTGATCCATAAACTGGGAGAGCTGACTCTGGCCGAAAAACTCCTTCAGGGCAGCGACTACTGGCCTGGGGTTGACTAGCGAGCGAGGTGTGAGTGCCTCGATGTTCTGAGTCGACATGCGCTCCTTGACAACCCGCTCCATGCGCCCTAGCCCTGCGCGAAACTGGTTTTGGATAAGCTCTCCCACCGGGCGGACACGACGGTTTCCGAAATGATCAATGTCGTCGATGTCATATCCGTCTTCACCAACTTCCAGGGCGAGAAGGTAAGAAACCGTTGCGATGATGTCTTGCTTTGTCAGTACGACGCAGTCCTCGGGTGGAAGACCCAGGTCCCTCTTCAAAAGCGGCTTAGCCAACTTCTTGTACTCGTTGGCGAGCTTTTTATTGATCTTGTACCGACCAACCTTGGCGAGGTCGTACCGCTTGGGAGAGAACATCATCTGCTCGATGTGACTTCTGGCCTGTTCGGGGTTGGGGGGATCCCCAGGCCTAATACGCCTGTAAATCTCGATAAGAGCTTCTTCTTCGGATCCGACCGAGTCTTTTTCCAGCGTTTCTTCAAGGATTTTGAGGGCTCTATCCGAGGCTGCTGAAAGGCGGAAGAAATCTTGAAGGTCTCCGTCTCCGAAACCTAGGGCCCTCAAGAATGTCGTAGCGTAAGCACGGCGTTTCCGATCAACCCTTACCCCGAGAGTTCCACGCCGATCAACGTCGAACTCAAGCCAGGCACCTCGGGCGGGTATGATCTTGCAACCCACGAGCTCTCTTCCCGTCAGCTTGTCAACCTCGTAGTTGTAATACACACCCGGAGACCGGACGAGCTGTGAGACGACTACTCGTTCGGTACCGTGGACTATAAAAGTCCCCTCTCGGGTCATCATCGGTATCTCGCCCAGGTTGACCGTTTCTTCTTTGATCTCACCTGTGTCGCGGTTTATGAGGCGGGACGTAACCTCGAGTGGAACTCCGTATGTGATCCCCTTCGCCTTGCACTCTTCTATCGAGTACTTAGGCTCTCCGAACTCGTACTCCCCGAATTCCAGGGAAAGATTGCCCGAGTACTCTTCGATAGGTGAGATCTCGTCGAGCGTCTCTTTGATGCCCTTACGTAAAAAGCGATCGTACGATTCGCGTTGAGCCGCTATGAGGTCTGGTAGAGGAAGAACTTCCTCTAGCTTAGAAAAGGAGATGCGGTCGCGCGTACTCAGTCGCGTGGCAGTCACGGATACCACCCCTATCGGTCAGCTTGGAGAGAGAAAGTAAACGATGGCGGAAGTAGGCACAGCAAATTTAGATGATACTCCGTCCACTTCCCACGGTCAAGAATCATTTATTGCAATAAACACAGAGGCCATTGGGCACTTTGGAATGTACTCCCTTTTACCCTGCATTCTGCTCTTTACTTGAGCTCCACAGTTGCCCCGGCAGCCTCCAGCTGTTGTTTGGCCTTTTCGGCCTCCTCTTTGGAGACTTTCTCCAAAACCGGTTTGGGTGCGGAGTCGACCAAATCCTTGGCTTCTTTAAGACCCAGATTGGTCAGCGCTCTAACTTCCTTGATAACTTGAATTTTCTTCTCCCCGGCGCTGGTTAGAACTACGTCAAATTCGTCCTTTTCCTCTTCTGCGGGTCCCGCCTCATCAGCCGGCGCGGCCGTAGCTGCGGCCACTGCTACCGGAGCAGCTGCAGAAACACCGAATTCTTCCTCGAATGCCTTTACAAACTCTGACAGTTCCAGCACCGTCATGTTCTTGAAGTGCTCGATCAGCTCTTCAGTTGTCAGCTTGGTATTGGCCATTACTCCTCCCTTCGCTCTATTTCCGGGTCCTCGACCATTACCATAAAAAATCTTGCGGGACTGCAAGCCCCTCTAACACCGATTGGTAGGCGTTCATTGTCACAAACTCCTACTCCGTGCTTGAAGCAGCCTCTGCCTGCCTCAACCGCGCTCCTAGAGCACAGGCAGCTCTGCGCAATAATCCAGACGTGGCAGCTGCTACCCCGAAGAGAGGTGCCTTCATAGCGCCCGCGGCTTTGGAAAGCAATACGTCCCTAGGCTCAATCTTTGCAAGGCGTTCAACGTCTTCTGCGACAAGGACTCGGGAGGCCAGCGTGCCTCCCTTGATTACAAGAGATGGATGATCTTGTGCGAAATCGCGCAGGGCTTTTGCAACTGGCACCGCATCACCCTTGTAAAATGCGAGTGCGGATGGACCTTCGAAAAAGTGGGAAAGGCTCTGCTTGCCTGTGCGCTCAAGAGCGATCTTAGTGAGCGTGTTCCGCACAACCTTGAACTCCGCAGAGTTCTGTCGCAAAGCGTTTCTGAGCTGCGCTAGCTCGGCCACAGTGAGTCCTCTGTACTCGGTTATGAACACTCCTTGGGACTCGTTTAAACTCTTTTCTAGTTCAGCGACTACAGCTTCCTTCTCTGGCCTGGGCACTCCGGCTCCTCTAGGAATCCTCTAATAGAAAGCTCGCAATAGAAAGCTCGCTTTACGGCAACTAACTTGTGCGTCATGGCAAGCCTTGTTGCACAGGGAGATCCGGAGAAAGGCGAGGCAAAGAGACTTGGCTTCGGGTGGCTTCGCTGAATGCGATCGCCTCGGCAGGCGGGGTGCAGCCTCTATCCGCGCCCCCATTACGCTCCTACGCTCCGGACGCACCTGCTGTCTTTGGCCGAGGGGGCACTATACCACGGCACCGACAGGTGACAATCAAAATATCTCACTCCCCAGAGTGGGCACGGTCCTGGTGAAGAAGGTTTAAGACTCCACGAACAGTGCATTCTTAGCGCTTCTTAGAATCGTGTAAAAGACTTCGATGCATCGCCGCATGTGCGGGTGTAAAAATGGTGAGAAGTCAGAAGGGGTGGCTACCGTCCCAAAGTGATAGGGTCTGATAGAGAATCCGTAATTGCGAGACAGCGTGGCCGCTACCAATTAGCAATCGAGTGAGTCGAGAGGAGCTCGAATGAGCCTTGGCAGTTCGCAGTCTGGTGGGGACGCAATCGAGGTTCTTCTCTCCGAGCAGAGGACTTTTCCTCCACCAAAGGAGTTTGCTGCTCGAGCCAACATCTCGGACCCCGACATTTACGAAAAAGCAGCATCTGATGCAGAAAGGTTCTGGGCACAGCAAGCCGATAGGCTGTCGTGGTTCAAAAAATGGGATCGAGTCCTCGAGTGGGATCCCCCTTTTGCGAAGTGGTTCCTCGGCGGCAAACTCAATGTCTCGTACAACTGCATAGACCGCCATCTCCCTGCAAAAGCGGCGAAAATAGCGTTTTTTTGGGAAGGCGAACCTGGTGAAAAACGAGTCGTCACTTACGGCGAGCTTATGGTCCAGGTCGCAAAGTGCGCGAACGCTCTTAGGTCTTTGGGAGTACGCCGCGGTGATCGCGTTGCCATCTACATGGGCATGGTTCCCGAGCTTGCTATCGCCATGCTGGCGTGCACAAGGATCGGGGCTGTGCACTCCGTAGTTTTCGGGGGCTTTTCCTCCGAAGCCCTGGCGGACAGAGTAAACGACGCACAAGCGAAGGTCCTCATCACTCAAGACGCGGGGTGGCGCCGGGGTAACGTTGTGCCTCTGAAGGCCAACGCCGACAAGGCATTGGAGTCGACCCCCTCGGTCGAAAAGGTCCTAGTGTTCAAAAGAATGGACTCGTACGAGATTTCGATGAAAGACGGGCGCGACTTTTTCTGGCATGAAGTTGTCGAAGCCCAGTCTGAGAAGTGCGATCCTGAAGCAATGGATGCAGAGGACATGCTTTACATCCTCTACACCTCCGGAACCACGGCAAAACCCAAGGGTATCGTGCATAGCACCGGAGGGTACCTGACACAGGTTAGCTTCACGCACTGGGCTGTTTTCGATATCAAAGAAGACGATATCTACTGGTGTGCGGCAGACATCGGATGGGTTACAGGCCATTCCTACATAGTGTACGGACCACTATCGAACGGCGTAACGGGCATCCTCTACGAAGGCACACCTGACTTTCCCGAAAAAGACCGCTGGTGGCGAATAGTAGAGGAGTATAAGGCGACAATCCTGTACACAGCGCCGACGGCCATCCGAACCTTTATGAGATGGGGACCGCAATACCCTGGTAAGCACGACCTTTCTTCGCTGCGACTGTTGGGGAGCGTTGGAGAACCGATAAACCCCGAGGCATGGATGTGGTATCACTCGATCATCGGCGGAGAGAGATGTCCGATCGTGGATACCTGGTGGCAAACGGAAACGGGCTCTATACTCATTAGCCCTCTGCCTGGTCTTACAACTACGAAACCGGGCTCAGCTACTCGTCCACTTCCAGGGATAAAAGCCAACGTCTACGACGACGATGGGAATCCTGTAGACCCCGGCCACGGAGGATACTTGGTGATCGAGGAGCCATGGCCTTCGATGCTGCGCACGATCTACGGTGATCCCGAGCGATACCGCAATACCTACTGGTCCCGCTTCGACGGCGTGTATTTCACCGGAGACGGATGTCGCCTTGACGAAGACCGCTACTTCTGGCTAATGGGCAGAGTTGACGACGTGATGAACGTTGCGGGCCATCGAATTTCTACGGCCGAAGTCGAGTCTGCCCTTGTGGCACACCCTGCTGTGGCAGAGGCAGCTGTAGTCGGCCGCAGCGATCCCGACAGTGGCCAGGCAATAGCAGCTTTCGTAACTCTCGCAGGGGGGAGCTACGACGGAGACGAAGAAGCTCTCATATCTGAATTACGGGAATGGGTAGCTGAGAAAATCGGAAAGATTGCTCGTCCTAAGAGCATAGTAATCACCGATGACCTTCCAAAGACGCGTTCAGGAAAGATCATGCGGCGTTTGCTAAGAGACATCTCGGAACAGCGCCAGCTTGGAGACGTAACGACTCTTGCGAACGCTGATGTAGTCGAAGAGATCAGGCGTCTGGCCGAAGCGCGCCGCTCCGAAGAAGATTGATTGCCTCTCTCGCGGGAGCGGTCGGCGGAGCATTCATCGCACTCGCCGTCTGCCTTTTCGGACCGTCAGATCGACAGCGGAAATGGATCCCCTGCTCTTGTGCAACCATCGTTTCATTCGCCACTATCTATGCTTTGCAGGCAATCTCGATGCGAAGCTTTTACGACGGTGGTCAAGGGGATAACAGGTATCAGCTAGCAATTGTTGGCCAAGTACAGGCCGGAAATCTTTTGGGAGACTACTTTTACAGAGGGGTGCGAGCTCACTATCCCCCGCTGTACTTTTGGATAGCCGGAGGAGCCGGTCGCCTACTTGGTATGGACGCCCAGACCACTGTCCGATGGGCTCCGATCGTAGCACTTCTGATCTCCGCTGCCGGTTTGGCGTGGATCGCACGACAAATAGGAGCTCACCCGTCCTACACCTTGATCATCGTCTTTGCCCTGGGCAGCTTTGCAGCATACTACCTGTTTTCCTACCCCCCTGACAGAGGTCTGTGGATGGTACTAGCCGCAAAACCCCAACAGCTCCTGGGTGGTGTCGCCTGCTTGGCACTCCCAGTCGCATCAACCCGCCTCCTCCAGAGGCGCGGAGCAGCCATCGCCTCAATAGCACTGCTCGCTTCGGCTCTTGTCCTTACCATGCCTATCTATGCCCCTATTGGATTTTTAGCAGCCATAGGGACCGCCGTTTTTTTGAAAAGCAGCGAAAAACGGGCGGTCTCAGCTGCGACCGTCGCAGCCGGGCTGGGATTGGGTGTGCTTATTTCGTCGTTCTACCTAGTGCCTGTAGTAAAGGGCTTGCTGAGAACAAACAGTTCTTCGGGTTACATCTACTGGCAGTCCTTGGCGAGCCTTGACATATCCCATTGGACCGTAGGATTCGGTTTTGGAATTCCGATAACACTGGCTGCTTTTTCGGTAAAACGACTACTGAATCGCAGTTACGACGACCCCCCACGGGCATTAATAGTGCTTCTGCTAACTACTTTTTTGGCATGGCTGGTTTTTTTGTCGGCATATCTCACTTATCCGTTGTTTGGATGGAGTCTTTTTACGTGGTGGGTGACAGTGCCGAGTCTGCTCGGTACTTGTCTCCTAGCAAGCTGGCAAGTGGGTTTGTGCATAGATCACTACATGTCCAAGCCGCGCCAAGGACACCACTATAAAACAGAGGCGTTGGTACGAACTGGAACTGCAGCCGTCGTGGCCATCTTCTCCCTCTCATGGTTCGCAGCCACCGACGACTTACTCGCATACGCGCACAGCCCGATCGACCCTGACTTTGCGGCGGCAGCTAAGGTGCTTGAGTTGTCGACGAGTAAGAAAAGCTCTTTTGTGGGTGGGCAGGAGGAATTGATCGTCTCGGCTCTGTCGGGACGGGGGCTTGTCTTCGTAGCCCATAGTTTTTACGCCAGCCCACTCGTTGATTCAGATGTGCGGCGAGAGGACGTGCTGAATTTGCTTCATCGTCCCTCCTGCCAAAAGGTCTTTGAGTTGAAAGAGAAATACGGAATGGAGGCGATAGCACTCAACCCTGCAACTAGATGGATAAAGCTGTTGGAGACCGTGAGTTCGGTCTCGGTCGAGGACGGCACTCCACCTCTTGTCGATAACGACCTAGTCTTCTCCGAGCTCGTAGCGGTAAAACGCGGAGATCCAAAGAGAGTATCCAAAACCGTCATTCACAGGGCCTCCCCAGAACTTGCCATGCTTCCATGTCTGAAGCAAAGGTTCAAGTCTCCTGCCTTGATCGTCTTCCTAGTTGAAGACCTACCTCAAATTCAACCGTCTTAGGCTGGAGAGTCGGCGTTGAAAAGTCCGCAGCGACAAAGGGATACGGAACAAGCGATCACGGCATCGGTTGTCCTTCAGTAATGACCTAGCAGGACTCCTTTGGTCGATTCCACGTCCTACTAGGGCCGTACTTTCAGGGGATCGATTTTGATGCCAGGTCCCATCGTACTGGAGACAGCTGCCTTTTTTATGTACCGACCCTTGGCTGTTGGCGGCTTAGCGCGTATGAGCTCCTCTGCTACAGCAGCGAAGTTCTCCACAAGCTTGTCGACATCGAAGCTGACCTTGCCGATCGGAACGTGAACATTACCGGTACGGTCATTCCGATACTCGATTTTTCCAGCCTTGAAATCCCGGACTGCATCAGCAACATCGAACGTCACAGTCCCCGACTTGGGATTGGGCATTAGCCCTCGCGGTCCCAAAATTTTTCCGACTTTTCCGACCTGGCTCATAATGTCGGGGGTTGCGATTGCTACATCAAAATCTAAAAACCCTTTCTCCACGCGAGCAACAAGGTCTTGTCCTCCAACGATGTCGGCACCTGCCTCTTCTGCCTCTCTTGCTTTCTCACCCTCCGCGAAAACGGCTACCTTTTTGGTCTTGCCGGTTCCATGAGGGAGTCTTATAGTTCCCCTCACATTCTGGTCCGCCTTCCGAGGATCTATACCCAGCCGGAAGACAGCCTCGACAGTCTCATCAAAGTTTGCGTATGCCAACTCTTTAGCAATACGGATGGCGTCCTGGGGCGGGTACGCCGCTTGGCGGTCGAATCGGGACGCCGCTTGTCGGTACTTCTTGGATCTAACTGCCATCAAATCCTCCGGCTCTCGAACCCCACTTCATCGAGGTGTATCGGATCGACTGAGTGCCTATCATCTGGCTACTTCAATCCCCATCGATCGCGCCGTCCCCTCGATGATTCGCATGGCGGCTTCCACATCGCCAGCGTTCAGATCTGGAAGCTTCGTTTCTGCGATCTGGCGCACCTGCTGAATCGTGACCCTTCCCACACTGCTTCGACCTGGATTCGACGCCCCTTTCTCTAGTCCTGCCGCCTGCTTTAGTAAGACTGAGGCCGGCGGCGTCTTGGTAACGAAGCTAAAGCTTCGGTCCTCGAAGACAGTGATCTCTACGGGAACGATTGTTCCGGTCTGCGCCTTCGTGGCGTCGTTATAGGCCTTGCAGAACTCCATTATGTTGACCCCGTGCTGGCCCAGAGCGGTCCCGACTGGCGGAGCTGGTGTCGCCTGGCCCGCAGGCAACTGAAGCTTGATAATTGCGGCTATCTTCTTTTTCTTTGCCATAGCAAACTGCCGTTCCCCTCTAACTCATAACTGTTCTGGGAAATGCTCGTCGAAACGCCCAGTCACGATGGGGTCAGATCTTAGTTACCTCGCCAAAGTTGAGCTCGACTGGAGTTTCTCGACCAAAGATATTAACCAGCACCTTGAGCTTCGACTGGTCGGGATTGATCTCTGCGATCTGACCCGCAAAGTCCGCGAACGGGCCAGTCACGACACGCACCGTCTCCCCGACCTCGAACTCTATTCGAGGCCTGGCTTTTCTCTGGTATTCGGGCCGCGCCTGCAGTATCTGCTCTACTTCTTGGCGGCTCAAAGGTGTCGGTTTCGGTCCCGAGCCAACGAATCCCGTGACCCCAGGCGTGTTGCGGACCACGTGCCAAGATGCATCATTTAAGTACATCCGCACTAGCAAGTAACCGGGGAACACCTTTTTTTCCGAGACCGTCTTTTTACCATCCTTCCACTCGATAACTTCCTCTGTAGGGATCACGACCTCGAAAATGTCGTTTTCCATGTTCATCGATTTGATTCTGGCTTCGAGGTTTTGCTTGACCTTGTTTTCGTATCCTGCATAGGTATGAACAACAAACCAGTCTCCGGGTTGGTCGAAGGGGGACTCGGGATAGTCTTCTTCTTCGTACTCTTCGTCCTCGTACTCTTCTCCCTCGTACGCGTCCTCGTACTCTTCCTCTACGTCCTCGCCCGAGAAATCTTGTTCGCCCCTCGTGACTAAGCCTCCTTCGGATTTGGCTTCCTCGGGCCGTTGTTCGAGAGAAGCGAGTACGTTCTCGGGGTGATCCTCCCCTGAGGCCTCTCCTTCCGCTTTGTCCTGCACCCTCGCCCGGCCCTCCAGTTCCTCTTGTTCTTTCGTTACGGCCATGTCAACCTCCTAGGCAAGTGAGGGGTGAGCGAAAGCAGAGCGGCTCTGTTGGTGTTCGCCGCTGTCTGCATCCGCTGCATACCGCTCTTTTTGGTGTTGTGTAGCGTCTTCGACTTGGGTCATGTAAATAGCTCCGCAAAAACTTCACCCCTTGAAGAAGGTAAACACTGCTCTAGCGAGCAACACGTCCGCCGCAAAGACATACAGCCCGAGTAAGACCAGCGTTATGAGAACTACAACCCCGTACGTAGATACCTCAGCGCGAGATGGCCACTCTACTTTTTTTAGCTCCGCGATGGACTCGCGAACGAACTTTCCTACTGAGGTTTTCTGCCGCCTCGGAGCACTCACAGGCTGGGCCGCACGGCGCTGCACTCTAGCTTGTCGCAGCTCCGCCGTCGACTTTGCGGCTTGCTGAGGGTTGGCTGTCCCTTGGCCCTGCTTCTGCGCGAGCCGCCGCATCTGTCTGTTCAATTCGATACATCCTCCGCAATCTAGCCGGTTTTCGCAACCGATCGGATAAGTGCATAACGGGGCAGGGCAGGAGGGATTCGAACCCCCAACCGCCGGTTTTGGAGACCGGTGCTCTACCTGCTTGAGCTACTGCCCTTCGATGTCGCGCGCCGCTCCGGTGAGATGAGGATCCACATTGATCCTAGCCCCGTAGCGCCGTTTGCCGGACGCGCCGACAAAACCGGGCCTTGCGCTATTGTTCCGCAGGGGTCGGTTCAGTATATGTGTGGTCGCCCTGCGCAATATATCCTTATCCTTATCTGTTTTTGTCGAGCTATCCATCCAGCTGTCGCACTCCAATTTATTGGCCGACTATTACCCGATACATATGCAACATGAAGCACGGCCGATTCAGCGCCAGGGACAGACATTGGTTCCCGATAGCTTCGGAGGGATTCCAATAAAGCGATTCTCCCACACTCAGTTTGACCTTGACGCCCTACTCAGACGCAAGGGATCGACAACAATCTCTGCGTGTGTTCCCACTTTAAACGAGGAAGCCACGATCGGGTTGGTAGTACAAAAACTGGCGGAACTACGTGAAGTCGGGCTGTTGGACGAGGTTTTCGTCATCGATTCCGGCTCGCTAGACCGAACTCGGGAAATCGCGGAAGGGGCAGGCGCCAACGTGCTACTGGATTACGAGATCCTGCCCGAGCTAGGGCGAGCAGTAGGTAAGGGAGAAGCTATCTTCAAGGGCATCGCCGCGTCTGCCGGAGATATCATCTGCTGGCTCGACGGCGACGTAGTCGACTTTTCCGAGCGCTTTGTCCTTGGCCTTGTGGGCCCACTACTCTGCGACCCTGACATCTCGTTCGTAAAGGCCTATTACAAAAGGCCATTGTCTGGCGCTGCTAAAGGCTTACACGCCCCAGAAGATAGGGGCCCTTTAGATGCGCGGATCGCCCAGCGCGCCGAGATTGGTGAGGGTGGAAGGGTTACCGAGCTGACCGCCCGCCCACTTCTTCTTCACTTTTTCCCCGCGCTGTCGGTGATCTCCCAGCCCCTATCCGGGGAGTACGCAGGAAGGAGATGGCTTCTCGAGCGAATCCCTCTGGATACCGGCTATGGAGTGGACGTCGGGATTTTGATAGACGTCTTTTCGCTAGCAGGTCCCGACAGAATCGCCGAGTGCGATCTGGAGATCAGGCACCACCGCAATCGGCCTCTTTCTGACCTAGCGCCCATGGCTGCCGAGGTTTCATACGCAATCCTAAGGAGGGTCCCCGAGGTGAGGCGAGCTCTTGCAGGATATGCGCAGCCGCTCAGCTATACCCCTGTCTACTCAAAGCAGCTACGGCTTTATCAGCGACCGCCCGTATATACAGTGAAGGTGAAGGGGGGCGGGGAGCCCGTTGATGAAAGCAGTGCCGAGCGAGTCAGTGACCATTGAAAAGTCTTAGTGATCACCGAGATTCAGTCTTGGCTGCCTGTTCCGAACTGAAGGTGATATTCACCGACTTGGACGGGACGCTTCTGGGGAGAGGGGGCAGCTTGTTTCGTTTGGGAGATGGGACCCCAACCGGTGCACCTGCCGCGGCGCTCGCCGAAGCTCACATGCGAGGTGTGGAAGTCATTCCGGTGTCAGGGCGCCAGATAGAGCATGTCGAGCCTGTTGCATGGGTGATAGGTGCACGTTCTTACATAGCGGAGGTGGGAGCTATCATCTCGCTACACACAAAAGAATCACCGCGTCCGCGTACGATCAAGCTATTCGGAGAGTGCCTGCCCAGCGAGAACCCGCCATATGAAACCATGATCTGCTCGGGAGCTGTAGATCTACTGCTAGAGCGTAATCGCGGAAAGCTCGAGTTTCACACCCCCTGGAACGAAGGAAGAATAGCCTCGCACCTTTTCCGGGGGAACGTGCATGTGGCAGAAGAGAACGAAGCCCTGAGAAAAGCTGGGATCGATTGGTGCCACCTAGTAGACAACGGAGTTATCCCGAGACAGTATGAGTCGCTCGAGGTCTCGAGGGTGCACGCCTACCACCTTCTTCCTTACGGCACTAGCAAAGCACGTGCCATAAGGGAGGTCATACGCAGACTTGGACTGAGGCGCCAAGAAGCGGTTTCGCTGGGAGATTCCAGAGCCGACATAGAAACCGCCGCAGAAGTGGGCGCTATGTTTTTACTTCGTCACGCAGTAGATTTAGACCCCTCCATCGTCAAGTTCGCAAAACAGTTCGATAATGTATTCGTGACGGAAAAGCCACACGGGCTTGGATGGGCGGAAGCCGTAGAGCTGTGCCTCAGAGAAAAGGGTTGAGTCCGTCGGAAGCAGACACTCTCAAGACCTAAGGGGCTATCAACGTAGAAAAGGGATATCGGAGTGGCCCGAGTATTTCTAATCGTCAACACAAACGCTACGCGCCACTCTCCTAGGCGTCAGCGATTGGTCCAGGAGATGCTTGCCTCTAGCCACAAGCTGGAAACAGCCGTTACAACTCACAAAGGTCACGCGACCGAGCTAGCGAGAGAGGCTGCTGAAGACGGCTTCGATATTGTGGTGACTCTGGGAGGGGATGGGACGGTAAACGAGGCCATCAACGGTGTAGCTCACTCTCATACTGCCTTGGGAATTCTGCCAGGCGGTCACACCAATGTCTTAGCTAGGACTGTGGGAATTCCCCGCCAGCTAGACAGGGCAGTTGTTCAGCTACTACGGGACATAGCACACGGGCGACGGAGGTCTCTAGGACTGGGCCGTCTCGATAACCGATACTTCTCGTTCGTGGCAGGATTCGGTTTTGATGCAGAGGTGGTCGAAGCAGTAGAGCGCCGCGTCTACCTGAAAAAAATGTACCGAGACTGGTTTTTCGTTTCCCAGGCATTGAAGATCTTCTTCTTCCACTTCGACCGAAAAAACCCTTCCATAACGATAGCCACGCCCGACCGGCGGGAGGACGGGATCTACTTCGCCCTCGTCCTAAACTCCCACGTCTATACCTATTTCCGATCTTTTCCAATCCGGCCGGCTCCTGAGGCGAGCTTCGACAGAGGACTTTGGGCCGTTGCACCCAAGTCATCGAAAATTTCCAAAATACTTTCCCTTCTGGTATCTGCTTTGGGCTACGGAAACCGTATCGTACCCAGTCCCGATCTAGCACTATTTGAGGACATCGAGGCGCTGACCATCGAGGCATCGCGCCCAGTCGCCGTCGAAGTCGACGGCGAGTTCGTCGGACGTATGTCGGGAGCAGCACTTGAGTGGGAGGCCGATGTGGTCGATGTGATCTGCTAGCTAGGACATCTCGGAGACAGACAGTTAGGGGGAAATAAACGATGGCAAGAGGCAGGCGAGCAAAAGAGGGCCGAAACAGTGTTGTAAACCGCTCTCTAGACCACAAAAGTGCCCTGGAGGTCCTTACTCAGTACATTCGTATCGACACCAGCAACCCGCCCGGAAACGAGGGGGCAGCTGCCGAATACCTTTCCTCTCTTCTAGAGACGCGCTCGATCGAGTACGAGATTCTTCAGGGACCTGGCGGAAGGCCTAATCTCGTGTCGAGACTTCGCTCAGGTAAAGATCCATCCAATGCCATCTGCCTCATGCATCACATGGACGTTGTGCCAGTCGACGAGTCGCGATGGTTGCACGACCCCTTCGGGGGGGAGGTCATAGCAGGCGAACTTTGGGGCCGCGGCGCCCTGGACACTAAGTCCCTCGGGATCATGCACCTGTGGGCATTTCTCTACGCCGCCGAGGCGGTGGCGGCGGGATCAGCAGACCTCCAACGCGATCTTTTATTCGTGGCCGTGGCCGATGAAGAAGAGGGAGGAGCTTGTGGAGCCGAATGGATTACCGCAGAACACTGGGAGCAAGTACAGTGCCACGAAATGCTCACAGAGGGTGGGTTCGGTGTCGCCTCTGTTCTCCCGGGATTAGACGGCTTTTTTTGTGCAGTCACTGAGAAGTCGGCAGTGTGGCTGGAACTCGAAGCACAGGCTGCATCGGGCCACGGAGGTATTCCACCCGATGAACAAGCTCTCGAAAACCTGCTCCTCTGCATCGGGAAAATCAAGTCCCGGAACCGCCGGTTCCGCGTAATAGATGAGATACGGCATTTGTACGCGGCACTGTCCGAGCAGGCTAGGGGCCCCCAACGAGCTGTTCTCAAAGCAATCGCGAACCCCGGCGGCTCGGCTATCCTTCCCCTCGTATCTCACAGGCTCTCGCGGCCACAGAAAGCTCTCCTCAAGGACCTCGTCTCGGTCACTATTCTCCAGGCAGGCTACAAGCCCAATGTAGTCCCCGGTACCGCCAAAGCAACCCTCGACTGTCGCCTCCTCCCCGACATCAATCCACGCGATTTCGTCGAAGACGTGCGGCGCATAGCAGAGAGGTACGGGGTGTCGGTGAGGGTCATCTTCGAGTCCACACCCCATGGCAGTTCCCCACGCGGTGAACTCTTTGATGCGCTCGAGGAATCCTCGAGGATCGCCGCACCTGACTCGATGTTCGCAGCCTCGATCGCCACCGGTTTCACCGATTCGCGGTTTTGGCGCAAGAAGGGAACAAAATGCTTTGGATTGACGCCTGCGATCGTCTCTATGGAGCTCATCGAGACGATTCACGGCGAAAACGAGAGGATACCGGTGGCCGAGTTCGAACGCGGTCTAGAGGTCGTCAGAGCAGCAGTCGAAAAACTGGCTCTTATGAAATCCGAGTGAGTAAAGGCTCGATGGGCAGTTCAGGGCTTGAGTCATCCCGGGTTCGGTGGGGACCTATTCCCGCAATGCAGCCGCAATACCCTCTGGATCGTCAGTTATTACGCCTGATGCTCCTGCTTCCCGCAGGCGGCGAGCGGCGTCAGGTTCGTCTACGGTCCAACATATGAGCTCGATACCGCTGTTTTGAGCTAGATCGACAACTTTTTCAAGACCTGCGACATCAGAGGGAATCCCTGAGGCATGGGGTAGTAGATAAGCCATACCTTCAGCAGCCGCAAGAGGGATTGAGTCGGATGCGGCAACCCCAGGAGGCAATAGCCATCCCCTTGGAACAAAAGGTTCTACCGATTCTGCTTTTTTCAGGTGAGGTATGTAAAAGCTTGAGAGCATCGCCCTATCTTGCGCGCCTCGTTCTTTTATCACCCGTGCAGCAACCTGACCAACCTTTGAATTAGCCAGCTTCGGATCGCCCAGCGGCAAATCTTTCAGCTCCACGTCGACAAGATGGCGGTCGAGTGCGTCGAGCACTTCCTCCAGCCTGCACAGCCTCCCAGTCGTCTCGCCGAGCACGACCTCAAGTCGCGAAAGCACCTTCCATGGCGCTAATCCCACGGTTACTTTCTCGCCGCTAGTGGTCAAAACCTGCGGATCATGACACACCACTGGAACTTCGTCCTGGGACAAATGCACGTCCAGCTCCACTCCGTCAGCCCCACAGGACACAGCATCCACAAACGACTCGAGAGTGTTTTCGGCCTTTCTCCTAGGGTTGCCTCTGTGGCCGAGCACCACGAACCGATCCCAGGAAATAACGTTCTCCAACCGCATCTCGCTCGCTCTCCACAACCTCAGCTCCGATTTAGACACCAGCAAAAAGAGCGCCCTCTCCACCTCGGGGCGAATTACCTGTGAACATACACGCTATTACACGACAAACCCCGAAAATCGCTCTAGTAAACCACAAGGTAAAAATTTCCAAGAGGACTCTTGAAAACATTGCGACTTACTCGTATCCTCTTGTGAAGAGACTCACGATGTTGCAATCCATAGCAAGCAGTTATTATTTTTTTGCAAGCGTATGTGAAAGTTTGCACAAGTGGCGGCGGGCGGCGCCAAGGGAGGCACTACTTATCCCCGAAGGATTCAGTGCTGGTGAGGCGCGGCCGTGCGGATCGCTACTCGACAACGGAACATAAAAAGTCTGAAAGTCTCTAAGCGAATCACAGCAGGCGGAAAGGGGCGAGCGTTATGTCGACTCTGGTAGCGAGGGTATTCGATCCGGCCAAAGAGGAATGGCGCAAGCAAGCGGCATGCAGAGAGATGGAACCCGACTTATTTTTTCCAGTCGGCACAACGGGCCCAGCGCTCGTTCAGATCGAAGAGTCTAAGCGCATCTGCGCGATATGCGAGGTAAGAGCAGAGTGTCTCGAATTTGCCCTTGTCACCAACCAGGAGTCTGGAGTCTGGGGTGGGACGAGCGAGGAAGAACGAAAAATACTCCGGAAGAAATGGCTCGCTGGACGTTTGGATCCCGTAAAGTTCGCAGCAGAAGCGTCCGTGTATTAGGTTTCAATTGCCTTAGGTGGCAATCTTGTACTTTTGAGTACTGCCTCTAGATTCTCCAGCTCTGCTTTCTAGATCTACCGAGGAATGTGCCCTCCCTGCAAGGGTACCCTTACAGTGACGACTGCTCCGTCGTTATTCGAGACGCTTAGTTCACCCCCCAGCTCCCCTGAAACCAGGGTCTCTACGATTTGCAGTCCAAGGCCTGAATCTCTTTGCACGTCAAATCCTTCAGGAAAACCCACCCCGTTGTCAGAAACTTCCATGACTACGTGCGAGTCGTCGCGATTCATCCGGATCCTCACGACCCCCTTTATGGTCTCGCCCTCTTCGCGTCTGGGAAATCCGTGCTGAACAGCGTTCTGCAATAGCTCCGTAGCGATCACCGCCATTGGAGTCGCAACCTCGACATTGAGATCGGGCACCGCTCCTTCGATTTCAATAGCTATTGTCGCGTCTTGGGGTACAAGTGCTTCTTCTACCATAGCCACGAGAGACCGCAGAATAGAGCGAAAGTGAACTTGGTCTCCTGGCTCTCGGCTGAGCACTTCGTGCACGAGAGCTATTGCACCGATCCTGCGTACCGACTCCTCCAATGCTTCTTTAGCCGCAGGCACCGCTAGTCGTCTCGCCTGCAACCTCAGAAGCGAGGCGATTGTTTGGAGGTTGTTCTTGACGCGGTGGTGGATTTCTCGAATGGCAGCGTCTTTAGAAAGGATCAGTCGGTCACGACTCCGTATTTCCGAGAGATCCCTGACCAGTACGAGAGCTCCCTCAACCTCTGCCTTCGACAACAACGGGATGACATAAAAAGCGACCGTGGCGTTGGGAACCTCGACCTCTTCGCTAGCCGGAACCTGCATTCTGAAAGCGGTCCTCACGGGAACCTGTTCGAGACCAACCTCGTGAAACGTCCTTCCCTTGCGACTTGACGTCACCCCGAGCTTACGCATTGCGGAAACCGCATTGGGAGAGGCAAAAACGATCCTCCCCTCCGCATCGACCTTTACAATGCCGTCCCCTACCCGGGGAACTCCCTCCACCTCCAACTCCTCGGATGGAAAGGGAAAAGTTCCCTCGTCGACCATCTGGAAAAGAATCTCGGCTACCTCGAGGTAAGTCTTCTCGAGATCCGACGGACGTCTCGCCACTTGGGCTAGGTACTCACGGACCAATACAGCTATCGCTGTACCTTGCATTCTCACAGGGACCGCTTCCACCTTGACGCGTTCTCCAATTTCGGGGCGAAAAGTCTCTGTAGTGACACGCTCGCCACTTCTCCAACACCGTGCTACATAGGGCACCACCGCTTCACCCACGATCTGGCCTGTGGGGTCCACTTCGAACAGTGTGTGTGTGGTATTTGGTCTAGCGAGTCCCAGCACCACATAGCATTTGGGGTCGGAAACACAGGGACAGAAAAGAACCAAATCAGCAAAGGAAAGGTCCGCAAGAAGCCCCCAAGTGGCTACTAAGTGCTGAATGTGAGACAGGCCATCGGGATTGAGGCGCGTGTACTTAGCCGCCAGCTCCTCCAACGACGGCTGCGGCTCGGTTGATGTTATCTGTGAGACGAGTTCGTTGGTCATCACTCTAGGACCTGCTTTCGCTATTTTCGGGTGGATCAAGAGGGAATCTGATAGGTCGCCTCTGACGATACCCGTAAATTTCTCGACACCCCAAGCCCTTCAAAAGCTCACAGAGATTGTCGACCCTATAGCCGACCAATTCTGGCACGTGAGCATCGGAGGCCGTCGTGAGTTGGGCGCCTCTGGAGACTGCAACTTCTAGAAGCTGACGTTCCGGATACTGCTCTTGCGCGGGAACCCTCCATCCTGCGGATGAAACCTCTAGTCCTACACCCTCTCGGGTGCAGACCGTCACCAAGCCTGAGTATGCTGCGGCGAGGTCATAGTTGCGGGATCTGTATCCAAACTTTTTTGGAAGATCAGGGTGAGCCAGTACCTGTGGCACTCCTGTAGAGGCCAATGCCAGTAAGTGGTCGAAGTATTGCTCGTACACTGAATCCGGATCGCGCCGTTCCCATTCGTCCGACACTTCTTCGTTGTCGAAACCCCAGGCTCCTATCCAGTGCACCGAACCTAGTACGAAGTCAAGCTCGAGGGAGTCGAGAAACTGTTTCACTTCTGCCATCCTGCCGGGGAAGAAATCCACCTCGAGTCCTGCTCTGATAGTTACTCCCCAGTCGTGGTCAGCACGCAAGAAATCGAGGTATCTATGCACTGACTGAGTGGCATGCTGAGCAAAGTACTTTTCGCAGTGGTCCCTGAGCCATTTGGGATCGTCGGTGTCGTTCCACCAATCGCCAACTACATCGACGAACTCGACAAAGCGGAATACGTGCTCTGAAAGACCGACCTCGACCAAGCCTTTTCGCTTTGCCGTCTTCGCGATACTTTCCAACCTCTGCAACTCGTATTCACCCGACTCGCCATGTTGGTGGTAATGAACGTGATAATCGATCATCGAAACTGTGATTCTTCACGATCCTTACTAAAACAACTAAAACAACCGCCAGCCTGGAGAACCGTTGGAAACACCACAACGAGCACTCGAAGACCTGAACCGGAGAATTATCGCCTGCAAGGCATGTCCGAGGCTCGTCGAATGGCGCCAGAGCGTTGGCCGAAAGCCTCCGAGGCAATACATTGGCTGGCGGTACTGGTCGAAGCCCCTGCCTGGATTTGGTGATCCCTGCGGCCCTCTCATGATCATCGGCCTAGCCCCCGCAGCCCACGGTGGCAATCGAACAGGAAGAATCTTCACTGGCGACCGGTCAGCGACGTTCTTGTTTGAAGCCCTGTATGAGGTAGGTTTGGCCAACTTGCCCGATAGCCGTAGTCTCGACGACGGGCTAAAGCTCCAGGGTGCTTACCTCTCAGCCGTAGTGCGGTGCGCCCCCCCTGCGAACAAGCCAACCCCGCAAGAGAGGGACAACTGTATTCCCTACCTCATCGAGGAAATCGAGATCGTGCAGCCGACGTCGATCCTGTGTCTTGGCCGCTTTGCATGGGACGGGATACTCCGGGCGACAGTTATTGCCTCTGGTGAGATACCCTCACCCAGACCCCGTTTTTTCCACGGAGCAGTTGCGAATATTAGATGGAAAAGCAGATCGATCTGCACAGAGCCCCGCATGGCGAAGACTGAGGGTAGGGTTACTGAGGTACCACCCTCGATGCGGCCCATCGCTCTCGTCGCCTCGTATCACCCCAGCCAGCAGAACACCTTTACAGGGAAACTGACAAAAGCAATGCTGGTCGATGCGATGCTTTCAGCTGTCGCTGAAGCAGAAAAGTTGGCTAAGACATCTTCCCAGTGACACCACGCGGCAACAAGCCGAATGCCTCGCGATACGTAATGTGCTTGCTCTGCTAAAATCAGAGGCCGGGTTGGAGACCTGGATCGGGTATGCAGCGTGTGCAAACTACCTGTCCCGTCTCAGGGGCATGCGGGCGACCTGTCGATAAATCCCCCAAAAAGCGAAGGCAAGGGTTGTCGTTTCATGGCACGCAAATCGAGTAACGCATATATCCGTCTTTTGATCTTTTTGATAGTTTTTTCTGCTGCGCTGGGAGGAGTGCTCCCTGCCCCTGCATTCGCTTCCGATCCCGTCCTCCCGCCAGAGCTGTCCACCGTCGACGCTACCTCCATCAAGCCCTCTAGAACTACACCACGCACTGGTGACAGCGAGCCGGTAGTAGAATCCGAGCCGGTCGACACAGGACGCATTTTCGATATGGTCGGCGCTTCGTGGGAGATCCCCTCCAACTCTCGCAGTGGCCAAGGTCTGGATGGTCTAGAGGGATCGGAACCACTCTTCGAGGTGCGAGGGGCTGTGGAGCCAGGAAAGTGGGGTCCTTGGATATCGTCCGACGAGGCTGACGGACCCGATCCCAGCACCGGCGAGGGGGTGGCTAACAAGGTAACCATAGGACCTATATACCTGGGTCCGTCTCGCTACGTCCAAATCAGATGGCGCGGACCCCATGGTATACAGAGTCCTCCAGAAGTAACCACGATAGACATTCAAGGGCGCCGGGCTCCCCTTCTCGCGAAGGCTGCTGCATACTTCCGAGCAATATTTCGCTCCCGACCCCTTCTCGCCAAGGCCTCCAGCCCCCAGCCCAGTATCGTGTCGAGGGCCGGATGGGGGGCTGACGAGTCTCTCAGGCGAGGGGAGCCTAGTTACGGTGCCGTAAAACTTGCGATCGTGCATCACACTGTGTCCACCAACGTCTACGGTCCGGGCGACTCAGCCGCAATCGTGCGAGGGATATACGCCTACCATGTCTTGACTAATGGCTGGAACGACATCGGGTACAACTTTTTGATCGATCGGTACGGGCAGATCTTCGAGGGGCGTTATGGGGGAATCGACCAGCCCGTAATCGGAGCTCACAGCTGGGGATCCAACTCTCAGTCGACCGGTATAGCTATCATCGGGGACTTCTCCTCTGCATCTATACCTGGCCCTGCCTTTGCCTCGCTGGTGGCGCTTGTCGATTGGAAATTAGACGTGCACTCCGTCGACCCCACAGCCCGAGTCGACATAGTAAGGACAGATGGCGTACCCCTGAATCTGCGAGCGGTCTCGGGTCATCGCGACGCGTTTCCGACTTCGTGCCCTGGAAACGGCGTGTATGGGACACTCGACTCAGCTGCTCAGCAAGCAAGGGATTCTGGAGGACAGAAAGTCTTCGGCGCCCGGTGGATACCCGAACAGCCGCGGTGGCTCGGAAATGGATTCGAGTCAGTTCGTTTTTCGGCATACCTCAAATACGAGGCCGCATGGAAAGTCACGATCGTCGACTCCCGAGGAGCGTCTTTGCTCACCAGGACCGGCTCCGGCGCTTCAATCGATGTCTTTTGGGATGCACGCTTTCCCGATAAAAGATCGGTGTTGCCCGGCACCTACTACGCCGTCGTAGAAGTTCAAGGGTCTATGACAAAGCGCATTCCCTTGCAGCTGACCGCCGGACCGACCTTTGAGCAGTGGTTTCTCACTTACAATCCCAATGCCGTTCCGACAGAAGTGACGCTGACTCTCTCCGGAAACGAAGGGGTTCTTGGGGTCAAGAACTTTGTAGTTCAGCCAAAGGCAAGACATACCTTTTTCGTCAATGACTACGTCGTTGGAAAAGAAGTCTCCGCCAGAGTGGACTCTTTGGTTCCTGTAGTTGTGGAAAGAGCTATGTACTTCGACTACCAAAGATCCTTCGATGGCGGGGACGCAGCCTTCGGTGTGCCCCAGCCCGATACACAGTGGTACTTCGCCGAGGGTTACACGGGAGGAAGCTTTGCAGAGTATCTAACGCTTTACAACCCTCAGGACTCGGATGCAACCACCAGAGTGGAGTTTTTGTTCAATCCCACGGGTAGCCAGAGCCTGGATGTCGTAGTTCCATCGAAATCGCGAAAGACTATCTTCGTCAATTCAGTCGTAGGATCCGGCAAAGAAGTGGCAATTCAAATAAGTTCGAACATTCCAATAGTGGCCGAGCGACCCCAATACTACGACTACTTGGGCTACAAAGGCGGAGACGTGGTCGTAGGTGCCAGATCTCCCCTCCGGGAGTGGACCTTCTCCGAGGGTTACACGGGCCGAGGATTTCACACTTACCTTACGCTCGCGAATCCAGGCTCGATAGATGCAGTCGTGACCATAGAGCTACTCGGAAACCAAGGCCTCCTAAAACGGCTTGAGGGAGTCCTTGTAAAAGCGAAGGGTCGCACCACTATTTTCGTCAACGACTACGTTGGACCCGGAAAGGATGTGTCGGCCAAAGTCTCATCGACTCAGCCAATAGTGGCTGAGCGGCCGATGTACTTCGGCTACGGAGAGGTAGACGGAGGTCACGTAGCTCTAGGTGCAGTATCCGCAAAGACCAAGTACTTCTTTGCCGAAGGTTATACGGCACCAGGATTCGACGAGTACCTGAGCCTTTTGAATCCCAACGCTTCTCCTATATCGGTACAGGGCACCTACAGCTTCCCATCGGGAGCTCCCATAGTGAAAAGCTACAGCGTCGGCCCCAATTCCCGGCTGACAATAGCCGTTCACGACGAGGTGCGCAGAGCCGGGGAGGTATCTGTCGCTCTCGAGTCGTCGTCCCCATTCTTCGCTGAGCGACCTATGTACTTCCACTACAGAGGGGCCTGGAAGGGAGGAAGTATCGTCCAAGGGGGCGCAGAGCCAGCATCGCAGTGGTACTTTGCCGAAGGTTATACGGGGTAGGAAAAGGGAGGCGACTATACAGCTCGGTGCTAACTAGTCCCCGCCGAGATACGTCGAGGAGACGGCTGGGCAAGTATCTGTTTTAGCTCGGCTTCCAACTGATTGATCACGGCCTCCAGGGAAACTCGGTCGGAGTCGTCCAGCGGGTGTCTCGAGTGAACGTGTCTATCTAGGCTATCGGCCAACGAGCAGATGTCGCTCAATCCTGTCGCTCTCGAGAGCCGCGCTGACCTTGCTTTTTCCAGCCGGTAGACGAACTCCCGAACGGTCTCCGACCCAGCTCGTTCAAGACCGTACTCGGTCGCTACTCGCTCCAAGCGCTTTAGCATTCGTTCCTCCCAAGCCAAAACCACCTCTGCACGCCGTCTTCTTCGACTCCTAACGCAGAATGCCGCAGCCGTACTGGATAGCAAGAGCAGCACTAGTGTCGAGACGGCCGACGGATCTAGGCTCCACACCCTCTTGCCAAAACGAAAGATCACGGAAAACGGAGCTCTTGCCCAACCAGGCAAGGAGTCGTAACGGGCCTTCGCCCACTGCAATGCCTCCTTTACCTGACTGAAACTGTCCGCTCGTGGCACTACATACGTCGGGTCTGACTCGACCCAACCCACTCCCGGGAAGTAGATCTCAGTCCACGTGTGAGCATCGCGTCCGCGAACCTCGTACATTCCCGAGAAAAAAGAGTGTTGGCCAGGTACGTATCCCGAGACCAGGCGCGCAGGTACCCCCGCCAACCTGAGAAGCATTACCTCTGCAGTGGCAATCTGCTCGCAAAAGCCTTTCTTGTCTTCGAATAAAAACGTGTCTAGAGCGTCCTTACCAGGAGGGAGAGGCGGGATATCGAGCGTGTACTCGGTGTTCTGCATCAACCAACGTTCGATGGCCAAAATTTTTTCGTAGCGGGTGGCGCTCCCTCGGGTTATCTCATATGCCAGATCACGTACCCTCTGGGGAAGGCTGTCGGGAACCTGAAGATATCGCTCCAGATCGGCCTTTGCAAGATCCGTACCGTACTCAGCGTTGGCCAACTCAGAGGCGTTGACGTTGAGCCTTCGAGACACCACCGAGTACACAAGTCCCTCGTTCACTTCGACAGGGCTTCTCACCGAGCCGTCACGGTCGACTCTGACATAGGCAGCAGGAAAGTAGATTCTCGTTGCCCGATACGCCCCGAACACAAGATTCGCCTGAGGAGCCTCTATGTAAAACGTTTGGATCAGCTCGTCGTACCGACTGTTCGGAAGTGAAGGCCCCGGAGGACTCGGAAGAAGCATCTCGTTTTCGAACGATTCGATCTTGTTCGGAGGATCTTCGTCTGCGTGCCAAAACCTCCCGTCGTAGGTCGCATACGCCAGCCCACGCCAGAATGCTGGCTTGTCAGCCCGCACTCGCATTACCAAATCGTCTCCGGGTCGGCCCCTTACCGAGAGATCCATTCGGTTGGCAAAACCAAAGTATCCCCCGTCCACCCTAGTCACGCCCCCCTCTCCGGTCGCTTCTTCGAGACCAGGCGTCTCGATTCGCAGACCACCACTGCCTACGGGGGAAACCCCTTTGATCGAAAAAGGGAGTTTGACAACCCGCCCGGTTCTGAAGCGAGGCATGAGCGTGTAAGTTGCAAGCGTAGCGGCGGTGATCGCAGCCACCAATGACACGAATGCAACGGAGCTTCGGACGAGGGCACTCCTGCTTCGCGATTTTTCTGCACCAACCTCGTTTTTACCCGAACCGGGCGTAGCCGGTAACAACTTTGTGCCGCCCTCGAAGCGCTCCTTGTCTGCAATCTCGGAATCGTGGCCGAGACGTAGTACAAACAGGGAAGCGATTCCAAAGACTACGATTACCAATCCGAAAGTATTTGTAAGCGCCTGGACAGCGCCCGCGGCGACCATCGATAGGGCGGCTGCCAAGCTAAAGTACAGGTCTCTACGACCTGGAAGGTCGAAAGAGTGCATTGCCTGCACCCATACCATCAGCTCTCCGAGTGGCTGGATCGTGTCTGAGACCGAAGCGATACCGATCCTGGCTATGGAGCGTAGAAACGCCCCGAACGCCACCACGATGGCAAAGGTCAGAACTAGCTTTATTTCCCAGTTGTCTCGCTTCCGAAACCGCCAGGAAAACACCATTCCTAACGGGATCACGGTGAGCCCGATGAGAGCAGTACTAGGGCGCACGATATCAGTAGTCCACAGCGCAACCACACCGATGAGCGTGGCGACTGTTGTAGCCACCCTGAGCGGAACAGAGTCCTCTGGGTGAGGAGGTCTATTTATGCGGCGGAAGCCGCCGATAAGCCGTCGAAGCATATGTCTCCTCGCGGCGGAACTATCCACATCCGTGCAGCAGAAGGCATGGTCTCGACTGAAGTCCTCGCTTCCTCCTCAGCGACGACGATGGCGAAGTCGAGAACACCCTCGAGACCCTCTGGCCAAGCCGATCGAGCCGACTTCACACCCACTACAGCCCCCATCGGAGCCTCGCGACAAAGTCGGACAGCTTTTAGAAGTTCATCACGGGCTACAGGTGCCTGGACCCTTGCCAGGGTCGACCTCAAAACGCTGGCAGAAGGAGAGGCAAGAACAAGCGGGCCCCGACCGGGATCCTCGAATCCTCCGGGAATCACCAGACGCACCGGTATGTGAGCCTTGACAGCAGCGCGCACCAGCGATCCCGCTACCGACAGCACTCTGTCGAGAGTCATGGCGTCTGCAGGTGGGGAAGTTACCACTAACACCGCCACAGGTGTTGTTCCCTCTTCCTCGAACTCTCTTACAATCACTTCGTCCCGTCGGGCACTCGCGGGCCAGTAGATGTGACGCACGGGATCCCCTGGAAGGTACTCTCGAAGTGCGAAGAACTCATACCCTTTCCCCCGCTTCGGGGGTTCCCGCTTGCCCTCCCCGTTGAGGACATGAGTCGTGAGGCCCACCGGGAGCGCGATCTCGAATATGGGAGGAGCCACCTCCACATCGCCCTCGCATGGGACCGTTCGTCTCGTTCTCCACAATCCAAACGGCGCGTAGCATGCAGCTACAAGGGGTGGGCTAGAGTAAACGCCCCGGTTACGTGGGACTGCCCTCAAGATTCCTTCTACGTCCTCGATAGATCTGGATACTTCTACGATGGCCGGGCGTGAGTCGGTAGCGGGATCCCAAACAACGAATCGACCTCCGGAGCCCAAAGTCGACACCGTAACAGGGTACTCTATGAGCTCACCGATAGTAGCCCTGACAATGCCATGACGCCGCGCCCTCAGACGCCTAAGGGGGAGAGAGGACCACGGCGCCGAGACCACGACAATCATCGAACAAGCCGACGCAAGTAGGTACAGCCACGTACTACCGGTGTTGACTCCGATCAAAAAAAGGCTGACGGCAAACGCTAAAAGGGCGACGCCCTTGGAAGTCGGCGCCGTCCTTAGATTCGCCAATCGCCGCCGAACTCTCCTCAACTTCCCAATCACTCTCTTCGAACCGTAGGCACCGCTACGTGAGTGAGCACATCGGAGATGAACGTGCGTCCTGCCCCGATCGTTCCCGACCCCTGTGCCAACACTATCCTGTGACCCAACACGGCCGGCGCCACCGCCTTGACATCGTCTGGCGAAACATAGTCCCGCCCAGCCATTACTGCGTGTGCCTGAGCCGTATGCAAGAGCGCCAATGAACCCCTAGGAGATACCCCGATAGCTACTTGGGGGTGTTCTCTAGTGGCATGAGCGATAGCTACTACATAGTCGAGGACAGCCGCCCCCGTGTGGACCTGACGAACTGCCCTAGATGCCTGCGCAACCTCTTCTAGAGTGCACACAGCCTTTATCTGTTCTATTGGATGTCCCAACGCTTGAGAGCGCAGCACTTCCTTTTCAGAGCCTACGTCTGGGTATCCCAAAGAAACAGCCAAAGTGAACCGGTCCATCTGTCCCTCTGGTAAAGGGTACGTTCCGTGGTACTCGACAGGGTTTTGGGTGGCTAGAAGAACAAAAGGTTCAGGGAGCACGTAGCTGTGTCCCTCCACGGTTACCTGATGCTCTTCCATTGCTTCAAGAAGGGCCGACTGTGTCCTAGGGGTAGCACGGTTTATCTCGTCGACTAGCACTACATTGGAGAAAATGGGGCCTTGGTGGAAGACGAACGCCTCGTCTTCGCGCCTATAGATGACAGAGCCAGTGACGTCTGCGGGCATCAGGTCGGGGGTTCCTTGAATCCGAGCGAATCGTCCCCCGATGGAGATGGCTATAGAACGGGCAAGAATCGTCTTTCCGACACCGGGGACGTCTTCAATGAGCACATGGCCGCCGGCGAGCAACGCGGTGGTCACTAGCTCTACGACTGAGCGCTTTCCCCTAACTACCCGGGTAACGTTGTCGACTATTCGAGCTCCCACTGAACGGGCCCCGGACAAAGCCGCGTGCAGCTCTTCGCCAGAAAGGTGTCTTCCTGCAGCGGATTCGGAGTGGTAGTGCTCCCCCGTGCCAGCGAACAAATGAGCGTCGGTCATGCCCTATAGTCCTAGCTGTTCTAGTGCGTAATCTCGCGCCCGACGACCTCGAAAGGTACCACTAGCAAGTATCGTCCCTATCCAAAGCCATCTGAACCAAAGCGAGGATCGCTCAGGATTGCGAAGCTCTGGTCCTCAAATTTCACGCCCTTATCCAAGCGATCGCCTCCCCTACTCCATAGGCAGTGCCGATCGCAACGAGTAAGACCCCCACGTAGATCCTGACTCGCCGCTCCCCGGATAAAAGCGTTACTCGGGACCCTAAGTATGAGCCGACCAAAGCCCCAGCACACAGACCGGTAGCCAGATACCAGTCGATGTTGCCGAGACGCCAGTGTACTAAGGTGCCAGGGATGGCCATTAGTCCTGCAACGACTAGTGAAGTGCCGGTAGTCTTCTTGATCGGCATGCCTAGCAGCCGGTAGTAGGCGGGCAACATGACTATTCCTCCGCCAATGCCCAATGCTCCAGAGAGAAACCCCGCTACTACCCCGATCCCCGCTGCGATCGGGACTCTCGCTTTCGAGATTGCCCTCCAACGGCTAGACTCGTCTAGGTGTCTCCCTTGGAAAATTCTCCCCCCTCCGTAGACGACCAAACACGCTGTTGCCAACATGAGGGGCCGGCCACCCACTACCCTTGCGAACAAAGCGCCTAACACAGTGAAGATCACGCCGGTCGCGCCAGTGGCGAATGCGACCGGCAAGTCGCAGCAGCGAGAACGAAGATAGTTCCATGATCCCGACGCAGAGGCAACGACAATAGCGGGAACTGTGGTCCCCACAGCTATAAGTGGAGCCGCTCCCAACACCCTGATTCCCGGCGTCGATACGATAGCGCCGCCCAGGCCAGCGGCTCCCGAGAGGATTCCTGCTACTACACCGACGATCGCGCCGGCTGCAACTTTGCTCATAACGACCGACGCAAGAGACTCACCTTGAAAAGGTTCTCGGCCATCTTCCCCAAACTAAGCAAGTCCGATACCTCTCCGGGTACGTAGGGAATCGAGCCCACGAGCAGGTGGTCGCTCCCGAACTCGCGGGCCTCTTGTGCTTGGCGCACGGCAGCAAAATGAAAGTTTTTGTAGTTCTCCGACACCTCGTTCAGTACTCTGTTTATAAGAAACGCGTCGTAGTCATCACCCACCAGAGCCTGAAGGGACTCGACGAGAGCCGGATCCGTCAAGCGTTCTGCCTTCTCTGCTGCTACCTTGTCGAGAAGGTAACCAGGGAGCACTTTGTTGAAGAGAATCGCCTCGAGCGGGAATCCACGGGCAATCAATAGGTCTCGAAAGCTCCGAGCCTCGAAAAGAGCGGCTGTCTCTAGGGTCGAGACGACCGCGAAAGCCGTGTGAGCATCCCTCAACATCCGATCTACTGCGGTCGCCCGTTCTACAAAGCCGTCGTACATCGACTGGAATAAGAGAAAGAACTCCGCAATGTCTTCTAAAAACTTCGAACCCAAGATCTGATCGGCTATCCGATAAAAGGGGCGGGTTGCAAAGTTGAAAAAGCGGGAGCCGACGTCGCCTCCTACCCGATAGGGGGCGGTCAGTAGCCTCAACAGCCTACCCCCGAAAAACTCTTGCACCCTGCGGGGGGCTTCAACGAAATCGAGAGCATTTCGCGAAGGTGGGGTGTCCACGACTATAAGGTCGAACTCAGCTCTAGAGCGAAGGTCGTACAGGCGATCCATCGCAATGTAGTCGTGACTCTGAATAAAGCGCCCTGAGAAGCCTTGATAAAGAGGGTTCTTGAGGATGCGGTAAGCCTCTTCCTCCGACTCTGCATATCGCCAGATCATCTCGTCCCACGATCGTTTGGTGTCTATCTGCATCGCGTAAAGACTGCCCCTGGGCTGAAGCCCGGCCTCTTTGAGCGAAGACTCGTCTATTTCGAATGCTTGATTGCCCAGGCCCGACAGGCCCAAGGCCGTAGCGAGCCGTCGTGCAGGATCTACTGTCACGACAATGGACTTCCGCTCTAGGTAACATGCAGAAAACAGCCCTACCGCAGCAGCTACAGAGGTTTTTCCGACGCCACCACTCCCAGAGATGACAATTACCCCTTTAGAAGAAACAAGGTCCACCAGGGAGGACGAGGCTAGCTCTTCGGCAACAGGAAAGGCTGCATCTATTGAAAAGGCACGAGAATTATCCAGCTGTTCGCGCTGCGGGGCATCTGGCGTCTGTGTGCTCTCGCTAATAAAAGAATGAAGCATTTTCTTGATACGTCACCTCATCGTGTCAGGAGAGCTCCTCGGCCAGCGCATCGGCGAGAATCTTCGTCGCGCGCAGGCCGTATCCCGCAGTAAAGACATAGGGAACGTAGTAAATTGGGACACTCACCGACTCTCTCAAACGCGATAGGTTCTCCAATGCCGAACGCCTCAGCCCGATCGCCAAACGTGCAGCTTCGAAGTATGGCCTTGGTTGGTAATTGATATGTTCTCCGATCGTCTCAAGGCAATCCTGCTCGGCGAGGCGCTCAAATACCTGCTCCTCCGAGCTAGTAAATAACTCGGGGAGAGCCTTGTTGACAATGACCGCTGCTGCTCTGGTGCGGCTTTCTTGTGCAAGCCTGTCCAACAGCTCGATAGTCTCAACAACCGGCATCTCTTCGGGAGTCGTGACGATAGCAACTGCGGTTCGCTCATGATCCTCCAGGATTGCAGCCATCCCCTCGGTCTGCTCCCGGATGAGCCCGACCTGGACCATGTCCCTTATTGCCCGGTGTGCTGTTAGCTGTCCAACGATGTGTCCAGACGCCGTACCGTCCACAACTATTAGGTCCCATTTCGGGTAGCCCTGCTGGTTCGGATCCACTAGTCCTGCTTCCCACGTGATCTTCCCGATCGTGAGAATTTCTTTAACCCCGGGTGCTGCAGTAGCTACGAAATCGAATATGCGAGCCAGCGGGCCGATGCGACCTACCCAAGGGATGCGAGCAAAGATTCGGAGGTACTCCCTAAGAGCCAACTCCGTGTCTACGGACAGTCCATAAAGGCCACCGTGGAGCTCCTGGATGGCGCCGTCAGCAGGAGGAACGGAGAACAACTCGCATATGTCGTGCTTACCGTCGAGCTCGGCGAGGAGCGTCCGCTTACCAAGGCTCGCGCCTAAAAAGGCCAGAGCACACGAGATCGTTGTCTTGCCTACCCCTCCCTTTCCCGTGACGAAGAGGAGTTGGTGGTCTAGGAGATGGATCTCAGGTGCGTTAGCTGCGGGCGAAGCCAACTCTGCGTTCCCGGTCGCTTTCCACCTCTACGTACGCAAGCTTGTCTGCTGGAACGCCCACACGCCTGCCACTGTCGTCCTCGAACCAGATCATCGACGACTGCTCAGATATAGCCACCGAGATATCGC
Source organism: Acidimicrobiia bacterium (assembly GCA_040289475.1). Taxonomy (NCBI): domain Bacteria; kingdom Bacillati; phylum Actinomycetota; class Acidimicrobiia; species Acidimicrobiia bacterium. The sequence goes on from PSLF01000007.1 coordinate 70,541, forward strand.
GCAGGAACGTCTCCAGCTTGTCTTTGTCTCTTACGGTGCACGTGAGTTCTTTGTGCATGTTTACAACACCTATCTTGATCTCCATCTCACCTCGCTAGTAGTCGACTCCCTTTACTCGATGGTGAACCCTCAGACCACTGCACACTCCAGCAAACCTGCAGGAGAATAGATCCCGCATGTTGCTAAGAACTCAACATTAGCGCACAGAAGATCCTGCGATGAGAGCTCTTGCGGATTCGCTCTGCTTTTGCTTTTGTTTGTAGTATCGCTCGGTAGGGTTTTGGTAGAAGGTCTAAGGGGATGCAAGGGTTCGGGCGGGAGCCCGGCGCCCCATGCTCCACATCCGCAAGCTTGACATCGATCGACGTGCTTGTGCCCTCTTGAATTACTGAAGCGCTCATGCATTGAGTTTGATATAGGTGCAATCGGCTCTGAAACACACTGGGAGGAGTAAATCGGTGCTTTTAGCCCCCCCTCGAAATCGCGGTACTGCACGGCCGTTTGCAGGCCTTTTAGCCAGCAGGAGATTGGTAGCAGCCCTATGCTTAGCGATTACTGCGCTCGCGGTGGCATGCAGTTCGTCTGGGTCTTCGCAAAAAGGTTCCCAGCGATCGGTGAGAATCGGGCTTTTCCCGAATGTGACCCATGCGCCGGGTATCCTGTGCTACGAAAGAGGAGCCTTCGAGGCTCAGCTACGTTCCGAGTCGAGGCCGGGTCGTGATCGCGGTATAGAAGTTAAGCTCTTCGATAGCGGGCCTCAAGCAATAGAGGCAATTTTTTCAGGGGCAATCGACATCGCCTACATTGGCCCCGGGCCTGCTTTAAATGGTTTCCTCCGCTCTCAAGGTCAAGCGCTCCGAATAGTTGCAGGTGCCACTTCTGGGGGAGCTTCATTTGTGGTGCAGCCCGAGATCGCATCGGTTTTTGATCTCGCCGGCAAAGTAATCGCCACCCCTCAGCTGGGCAACACTCAAGACATAGCAGCCAGAGCTTGGCTCAAGCGAAACGGATTTAAAACAGATCCCGCCCAGGGTGGTGACGTCACCATAGCTCCGCGACCCAATCCCCAAATTGTCGATGCTTTTCGCAATCGAGAGATAGCAGGAGCCTGGGTACCCGAACCCTGGGCTTCCCGTCTCGTTGTCGAGTACGGGGGTAAAGTTTTAGTTGATGAGCGGGAGCTGTGGCCGAAAGGTCTATTTTCGACGACTGTGGTAGTCGCCACTCCTGCATTCATCCAAAGCGATCTGGACGCACTAGTGGCAATCCTCGTTGCTCACTTGCAGTGTATTGATAGTCTCAATTCCAGTGACCTTGCATCGGTATCCGAAGCCAGGCGATCCGTAGAGACTTGGTTAGGTCGGACAGTGGGCAAATCGCTTCCTAAAGAAGTTACGGAGAGGGCATGGAGCGAACTTACATTCACCGCAGACCCTCTCCTTGACACAATCGTTCAAACGGGTGCTAAGGCGGTAGAAGAAGGGCTCCTTCCGCCATTTGACAATTCCAGCATCGAAGGATTTGTCGACCCAAGGCCACTCGATCGGGCTTATGAAACGATCCAAGCACTCAGCCAAAAATGAGTGACGCTGGCAGCAGTAGTACGGCTCTTGGCAAGTCCGAGCGCATCTCTCACCAAAAGCTTGACGACGAGCTTTCTGGCCTCGATGCATTGGAACTCCCTATCCCCGAAAAGCGGTCGCTAGTATCTCGGATATGGTCGAGCGCATGGCCAAAAGCGGCCGCAGTCGCCATCGGGCTTGGGGGATGGCAGCTGCTCGTGGCTTTGAAATGGAAGCCGACCCATGTCCTTCCTCCTCCAAAACCAGTGGCCGCGCGTTTGTGGTCAGACATCGTGAATGGCAACCTCCTGGCGGCTCTCGCGATAACGATGCGGCGAGCGGGAGTGGGTTACGGCCTGGCGATAGCGATAGGTCTCATGGTGGGAAGTGCGGTCGTTTGGTTCAAACCCCTGCGAGCGGCAATTGGTTCGCTCATAACGGGCCTAGAATCCATGCCGTCGATTGCCTGGTTCCCGCTGGCAATCCTCTTATTTAAATTGTCCGAGGCGGCAATCGCTTTTGTCGTGGTTTTGGGAGCAGCCCCCGCTATCGCTAACGGATTGATTGCCGGCGTTGACGACATCCCGCCGTTGCTGTTGCGTGCCGGAAAAGCCATGGGGGCTAGGGGCTTAGACTCGTACCGCCATATTGTTCTCCCTGCGGCGCTACCCTCATTCGTGGACGGCCTCAAACAGGGGTGGTCGTTTGCCTGGAGGAGTCTGATGGCTGGGGAGCTGTTGGTCATCATCGCCAACCAGCCCTCGATCGGCGTCAAGCTGCAATTCGCACGGGAGCTGTCCGACTCCCAGGGAATGCTGGCGATCCTCGCACTGATCCTCGTACTGGGGACCGTCGTAGACTCCCTCGTTTTTAGCTCCCTATCTCGTCACATAAAACGACGGCGCGGACTGTTAGCAGGCTGAGTCGGGCCTTCTATATATGCGGGCCCATTCAGGTCTTGGGTCCGCCAAGGACTCCATCTAGCACTTCCTCTAAGGTGTATGGAAACTTCCACTCGCCTTGAGGATCGGAAGGTCTGCGTTTGTACTGTCCGAACTCTATGAGAACCCCAGACGTCGATTTCGGATGCAAGAAAGCCTCGTTCCATCCGTGGGGTCGGAGCGACTTGTCTACGACGCGAAAGCCTGCTTGCTCGGCCACTTCGATTGCGGATTCGATGTCTTTTACTTGAATCAAGATGTGGTGCATGCCAGGTCCACGCCGGTCTAAAAATCTTCGAACGAAAGAGTCTTTGGACAGCGGCTCGATCAACTCGATCTTGAAGCCTCCTGGATAGCAAAATTGCACAAACCTAAAGTTCTTCAGAAGATCGTCACCGGCGTCGACGAACGTTCCCCCCAGCAAGTCTCGATACAGGGGGACGAGGTCCCGCACCCGTTCCACTGCTACAGCCACATGGTCTATGTAGCTCACTCCCACAGCTTTTGGGATACTTCCCTCAAGGCGGGTCATCTCGGCGTGAATTTCTTTCATGTCTCCATAAGACAATCTAGCTAACTCCGCCCCCACCGTGTCCTAGCGCATTCATCCTTGTTGACTCATTCATCCGATTGATCAAATTCCCCTGCAAGTAACAGCCCGCGAAATCAGTGCATCCTGCCGCCCTAATTAGGGTCGCTCAACGAGTCGAGGGCCCTGACTAAATCGGCCATCTTAGGCCTATTGGGCTCCACCTTCGGCAAGATTTCCTCTTCAACGAGCGAGGCCGCAGCTACTGGACCCACTGCAGCCGGAACCACCGAGCCAGCAAAAGCTTCCTTCACCTCTGCCAAAAGGCCCATGCTTCGTGCCACCTCCAACAAGTTCTTCACCTGGGGTCTTGACGTGAAGCACACCGCATCAACTTCATGACTAGCGATGAGTCGCACGGCTTCCTGGAGGGGTCCGATATTTTCTGGAAGCCCCCAAGTATACGGATAAACATCGAACACTTTGGCACCTAAGGAGCGAAGCTCTTGGCGTATGAAGGCATTGTCGGAGCCGTAGTGCTGGAGAGCTACCTCGCGGCCAGCTATTTCGCTGCCACGGCGGCGGAGCACATTCGCAAGCTGCTCACTGGTGTGAGGCTCGGGAGCCATTTCCGTTGGTTCGATCCCGTGTTTACGAAGAACCGCCACGGGCTTAGGTCCTCTACATATCGTGGTCGTCGATGCTAGACCCAGCAAAAATTCATTTTCGAGTCCGATCTCTGACGAAGTCTCTATACATAGCCTGGTCCCCACCCCTGTCAACAAAACGACCATTCCGTAAACTCCTTCTACCACGCCCTCTATGTACCGGTGTACCGATGGCGCATGGGGATCCGGAATCTCCCTCAAAGATGGGGCGGATACAACCCGACCCCCTCTTCGCTCGATTAGCCCGGCGAACTCCTTTGGAAAGCGAGACTCGAGCGCTACTACCGTCTTGCCCGCGAGCCATCCCTCGCTTTTCGGCGCTAGCGGATCCGAGTACGGTCGGTCAGTCCTAGTATTCTCTGACATTGCGAACCCCTTTGTGGGGCCGGGAGACTGGTTGTTGCATATAAGACCAAGACTATATCTGTAGGTACTAGCATCGAGCAGAAGTTCTCAAGCAGTCGAGCGTGTAGAAGGCCCTCCTGCAAGGGCCTGCAGCAGAGACGGAGCAACGAAGCATTAGGAATCGAGCACCTTGAGGCGGTGGGCTACATACTCCATTTTGGCCGGCAAGAGGAGGCGTAAGTGATGAAGATTGGACTTGGAATCGGCGACTACTCTGGGCTGCAAGCCGCTCCCCGACAACTAACTCACCAAGCTATCAGAGCCGAAGAGCTCGGATTTTCCAGCGTCTGGGTCCCCCAGGTCATGGGAGCCGATGCTCTAACGACGCTAGTGGTCGCTGGGATGGAAACGAAGCGGGTCGATGTCTGTACCGGCGTAGTACCTATACAACTTCATCACCCGGTAGCGCTAGCGCAACAAGCACTCACCGTTCAATCGATCGTCGGAGGCCGCCTAAACCTCGGTATCGGACTTTCGCACAAGCCCGTCGTCGAAGGGATGTGGGGCGTACCATTCCACAAACCTGCACGCCGCATGGAGGAATTCGTCTTCATCCTGCAGGACCTAGTCGAAAAGGGATATTCCAGCTTTGCGGGCGATTTTTACAGGGTAAATGCCACGGTGAAGGTGGCCGAGGCAACACCTTTTCCAATTCTCATCGCAGCTCTCGGAGACAAAATGCTGAAAATCGCAGCTACCAAAGCTGCAGGCACGGTCACCTGGATGACGGGGGTCAAAACTATCGCCTCCCATATTGTTCCCAAAATCACTAGAGCAGCCCAAGAGGCAGGCAAGCCAAGTCCTCGAATCGTTGCAGGGATCCAAGTGTGTCTCACTCCGGATGTTGATGCCGCACGAAGGCGCGCCTCCAAGGTGTTTTCGATTTACCCGACTCTGCCCTCATACAGAGCGATGCTGGACATTGAAGGAGCAGAGAGCGCTGGCGATCTTGTCATCGCAGGCGACGAAAGAGCTGTAGAACGACAAATCCGCGCTTACATCGATGCGGGCGCCACAGAGCTACTGGCAGTCCCAGTGCCAATTGGAGACTCCAGAGAAGACAAGATGTCGTCGTTGGATCGCACAATCGAGTTTCTGGGGTCGCTGTCTTCAGAGTAGAGCCAGAAAAGAGCCGTGCCCTTGTGCTGGCTCTTGCGGACGTTTTTTCAAAGTGAGGTTGGCGCGGGCAGTATCGAGAGAAAATAACTGATAAGCCGAGAACGGCTGAGACGCTCCACTCAATCAAGTTTTTTCTTCGGAGTAATCTGAAGGCCGGGTATGCCTTGCCCCCTCGGAACCCCAGCCCGGCCCTCGGGGCGAGAGGGCGTCAATGATACTCTCAGAGGAATGCCCTTCGTGGCGGAGGTTCCCCTGGCTCCTGAAGAATCTATTTTCGCCTCTTTCCCAGCAGACGATCCCTGCTCGGACTCCGCAATAATCTTCTGCTTGCGGACCGGTTCCATTCCGTCGATTTCTGCCGCAATCTCTGTGATGGCACGAGCCCCAGGAGAATCTGGCTCAAACTCGACTACTGGTCGTCCCTTATCAGCTCCTTCCCGCAGAGCTGGATCCAGCGGCACTTTTCCCAACAACGGTACATCCAGTTTTGCAGCGAGGTCCTCCCCTCCACCCGATCCAAAGATTTCGTACCGCTTGCCGTCGTCTGCGACGAAGTACGACATGTTCTCGATAACCCCTATCACCTCGAGGCCCACCTTGGCCGCCATAGCCGCCATCCGCTGTGCCACTCGCTCTGCGGCGTGCTGCGGGGTCGTCGCCACTATCACCTCGGACCAGGGAAGAAACTGCGACATCGATATCGCCACATCGCCTGTGCCAGGTGGCATATCGACAAGAACGTAGTCTGGCTCCCCCCAAGCAACATCCGCCACGAACTGTTGAAGGGCCTTGTGAAGCATGGGACCGCGCCATATCACGGCCTGCTCCTCGGGGACAAAAAATCCCATCGAGACAACTTTCACTCCAAGAGTTTGTACTGGTCTAATCTTGTCGTTTTCGACAGAAGGCTCTTCTCGAGCCCCGAGTATCTTTGGGATCGAAAATCCATATACGTCGGCGTCTATCACGCAAACGTCTTTTCCTAGCTTGGCTAGAGCCACAGCGAGGTTCGCAGTGAGCGTCGACTTGCCTACTCCACCCTTGCCGGAAGATAAGGACACTATCCGTGTACGAGGCCCAAAGGCCTCGACAGGTTGGAGGTGCGCGGCGCTTGGACCGAAAGGACTAGTCATGGGATCCTCCCAAAATATTGCCTCTATCGCTCTGGGACGCACAGGGGTCACCAGGAGCACCTAGATCATGGTCGCTAAATTATCTAACCATCACCGGGTTTATTTGGACGAAGCATCCGACGCACCTCTGCTTGATGAGGTGAAAGCGGAGTTGTTGCGGTGGACGGATGCTGTCGGCGATCCCGCCCGACCCTACGCCGAGGGGCTGGAAGCAAGACGTGCGATTGAGCGAGCTCGTACCGAAGTAGCGGAACTTCTAGGGATCGCTCCTCGCAACATCACGTTTTGCTCGTCGGCCACCGAAGGACTTAACTGGCTCGTTTATGCTGCGGGCCTTACTGGCTCAGCGCTAGTAGTCTCCAAGGTGGAGCACTCCGCAGTTACCAACACCGCTAGAAAACTCGCATCGGAGCTCGACCTCATTCTCGTCGAAGTTGGCGTGGACAGCTCCGGTCAAGTGATCCCGGACTCTCTCGAAGATGCCATGGCCGAGGCTGCATCTAAAGCATACGGAGGGAGGCCATCTCGCGCCTCCATCTTCTGCTTCATACAACACGCCAACCATGAACTGGGGACCTTACAACCCCTGCCGGAGCTAGTGGAAGTCGCTCGACGCTACGGGGGGCGCATAATCTCCGATGCCGCACAGACTGCAGGCAGAGTGCCCATCGATTTCAAACGACTAGGCGTCGTCGCGCTCGTCGTTTCGGCCCACAAGTTCGGAGGGCCAAAAGGCGCTGCTGCAGTTGCGCTCGCCCCAGGATTTAGGCCACGCCCACTTCTTTACGGAGCGGCTCAGGAGAGGGGAAGGCGGGCCGGCACAGAAGATGTTGCTGCGCTGTCAGCCTTTGGGGTGGCCTGCAGAAGTGTCGCCGAGGACCTGGAGAAAGAAGCCCAGCGCCAGCGACGAATTACCGAATATCTCGCCCAGGAGACAATTCGAGCCCTTCCAGGGACGAGGGTTCTCGGTCATCCAACTCAGAGAGTTCCTCACATTATCTCGCTGGAACTGTCTGGGGTACAGGGAGAGGCGGTTGTGCTTGCCTTGGACAAACAGGGGTTCGCAGTACATTCGGGATCCGCATGCGCTGCGGAAGCTTTCGAGCCTTCGCCCATTTTGGCTGCCGTCGGCGCGGATAGCCGGCGGAACCTTAGGATCTCCATAGGACGCTCTACCGAGCCACGGGACATCGATAACTTCGTGTCAGCTCTCAGGGTCGAAGTCGGGCGCCTTCAAGCATTGTCGAAAGATCACGGTGCCTCTTCATGAAAGTACGATCCGGAGCCTGCACCAACGTGCAAGAAAAGTCAGGACAACATCTAAAAGAAGATCCCCCGCCTAGCGTGGGTCGTCTCATAGTGATAATTCTCGGAATTGTCGAGCTCACCCTTGTGATCACATCGATAGCGCTCGAGTCGAGCGAGGCGGGCCCGACCCCTCCGAGCATCGCATCGGCCATATCTTTTGCCATGCTGCTTGCAGTTCCTGGTGTGTTGGCTCTTTTGAGAGCAGGCCGATTCGCCCCTTTTCCCGACGACTCTCCAGAGGACAGGCGCGCGTGGTTTCTCACGGGTGTGCTGCTACTGTCGATAGCTGCGAACCTCGGCGCCTACCGGGTGGGACTCGTTTTGGACCTCGGCATTCTCGCTCTCACTATTTCGGCCACACTGTTTGCCTGCAGCGTCACGCTCGCGGCGATCATTGCTTTTCAAATAATCCGGCGTAACGCCTCGGGTCTCGAAATCCTCGTCGACTTTCTCGACATCTTTGTGTATGCCTTCGCTGCGATGGGCCTTTTAGAGGCCCTGGGGGGAGCGGGCTTAGACTTTTCCCCAGAAGCTCTGGGAACCCGAGCTTGGATCGTAGTGGGGAGCATTCTGCTCGGGATTTATCTCGTAACCCGTGTTTACGATTACCGTGGCTTTCCGTTCACCAACCACGTACTCGTACCGGTTGTTTGCACAACTTTGGGTTACTCTGTCTACTCCGCCCTTCTTTTCAGGTTTCCTTCGCTTCCCTACTGGCCTGACCCCGTACTGAGAGCACTAGCAAGCGGGACTGTGATTCTGATCCCTCTCCTAGGAAGGACTCGACGACTTCAAGCCCAAATTCCTCAACATCGCTACCGGTACTACAGGCTTTCACTGGGGTTTTTAGGTGCCGTCCTAGCTGCTTTGGCGATCGAGCTGGTAGTCGAGGGAGCCAGCGGTGTGGCTGGTACGCTGCAAGCTTTAGTGATCGTTATCACCGGTTTGATACTCGGCCGCCAATACCTGAGCTATCTCCATGGAAAAGAGATTTTCGAAAAGGCCCGTGTCTCTTTGGAACGGTACACGAAGCTCGTCGAAGAGGTGCCCGACCCGATTGTCGAGCTTGACGCAGACGGAGTGGTCACCCTAGTTAACTCAGCATTTTGTGAACGCTTCAAGATCGAAAGAGATCAGATCATAGGCCGTCGCTTGCCCGACCTCGTCTCCCGCTCTCCTTTCACCTTGGATATCGGGCCCGAGGCCAAAACAACCAGGCAAGGGGAAAAAGACGTCTCGCACAGCGAGGCAACCCATGTTATAAAAGTCACGCTAGTCACCCCCGCAGGAAAAAGGATCTTCCAGGGCACGGGAAGACAAGCCAACTCGCACAAACTCCAGCTGATCCTGCGCGATGTCACAGACCGCGTCGAGCTCGACCGCCGCATCGCCAAGTTGTCACAGCAACTCGCCGAGATAGACCGTTCTCGCTCCGAGCTTTTAATCAAGCTTATTTGGATCTTCGAAGAAGAACGGCGAAAGATGGCAAAAGCACTCGTTGGAGGACCTGCAAAAGACATAGAGTCGGCAGCGCAAGCACTAGAGACAGTAGTTTTAGAACAACGGGAAGACTCCACCGAAAACACTGATTCAGACTCAGTGGCTTCAGGCGAGGGTAAAGCGAGCCTACAGCTTGAAAACTCTTTGGTTCGCGCTAGAACACTGCTCGGCAAAGCAGTCCAAGACTTGAGACGAGCAGTCGACGATTTGAGGCCGACAGTGCTCGAGCAGAAAGGGCTTGAAGCCGCCACCCGATTGCTTGCCCATGAGATTTTGAAGGGATCGGTTTCTCAAGTACGAATCGACTGGAGGGCCGAGCCGTGCATCAGTCCTGGGCAGGAAAACCTCCTTTACTCCGCATTGCGCGACCTTTTCCTAGAACTCAAGGGAGCCACTGGACTGTCCGCGGTATCAATAAAAGTGTCGGGGTTCGGTGCCAATGGCCTTTGCATCGACCTTAGGTTTGAGTCGGACTCCCGAACGCCGTTTCCGGGCTGGTCGCCTCCCATGCAAGAAACTTACGAGCCCGAAGGGATGGAAGGCGAGCTCGTTGCCGTTATTTCCCCCGCTGAAAAGATCGAGGCCATCGGCGGTACCTTCGAGGCGAGTCGCTCTCCGGACGGCGCTCTAGAAGTTTCGATAAAAGTGCCGGGAATTCCTCATCGGCCAGCCAGCCGACCCACCCGCGAATCGGCTTGAGATTTGCATCGTTGCATCAAATCTTCCAACCCTCCAACTAGCATAGAGGCGGCTACCCTCGCCACGTGCTCGGGATCTTCACCCTTCTCAAGGATGAGATGGCGGCCAGCGAGCTCGGCTATGCCGACGATGCAAGTCGCAGCGACCTTTCTGTCGGGAGTCGGAAGGCCTGTTCCGGCACGGGCAATGAATTTTGCGATCCTCTCGATCACTCCGTTTCTCAATGCCTCTAGGTTCTCTCGAATTTCTTCTTCCTCGAACGCCTCTGATTGAAGTAGTTGGAAGGCGTCTGCGTAACGGGATATGAACTCAAAGTACGCAAGAAAACCTCTCTTAGCCGCCTCGTAGGGATCAGCGCCGCCCTCAACGCCAACCCACACGCGAGAAAGTAGGCGGTCAGCGGCGTCCTCCATGATCTCTAAGTAAAGGTCTTTTTTGGAGCTGAAGTGTCTATAGATGACGGGTTTGGTGACGCCCGCACGCGCGGCTACTTCCGCCATCGAAGCCCCCCTGTATCCCCGCTCTGCGAACACCTCCACCGCTACGGCCTGGAGCTGTTTGCGGCGCTCTGAAGCAGGCATTCGTTTCTGTCTCTTCTTTTCCGAATGGATATCGCTCGAGTTATCCGAATGGATATCGCCCGAGCCGCTTCTCCCCGGGCAGCTTTCCACCTTCATAGCTTTTCGAACCTCGCATCGATCCAGACCGAATGTACAGCTCTAGTCAGTACCACTACTTGCCCCGGACTCGTCCTAAAACCTCTTCCCGAAACTCTTCAGGGTGCTCTATTGGACCGAGCCTTTCGCCGCCGTGGAACACATATCCGACCGGCTTGCCCCTAAAAGTTACGTCTCGGATCCGTAAAGTCGACTCGTCTGTTGGATCTATTGTTCCAAGGGCCACGGCGGGGCTAAAGAGCTCGAGGACTGCAATTCTCAGCCTCGAGGCTGCAGGGTTGTCTCTGGATCCAATGACAACCGCTTCGGTGATACCCCCAAGATGCACATCACAAGCAAGCGCTACCTGCGCAGCTATCGGTCCCAACTCATCCAAGCGAGAGGTGAAGCGCCACAATGCAGCTGCCGCAACCTCCTTGAAGTGATCGTTGTGAGTAAGTGCCCCGAGCTTGTAAAAAAGCATCGCAACCCGGCCATTTTCGACTGCTGATTTCTTTCGAAACTTTAGGTGCCCTATGTCGTCCTCTTCGGGTGTTCTGTCATAGAATCCGCCTTGTGGATCCTCGTATAGAGCCTCTATCAATCCGCCGAGCTCCACCGCCCGTTGCAGATGCAGTGGGTGACCCCCAACTTCGTAAATTCTAAGCAAAAGATCGAGCATGGACAGCTGGTCGGCCAAGAAACCAAATTTTCTCTCGGCCAGTAGAGGCTCTAGGCGATGCGCCATCCCTGAATTGGGGTCATAACATTCACGCCACAGAAGCTCGCCAGCTGACAGGGCGCGCCTTCCAAGCTCCCTCTCGCCGGTGACCAGAGCCGCGTCGATCAAAGCACGTGCCATGGCTGCACAAGGCGCAACGTAGATCTTGGCGAGTGCGCGCGGTCTGGCAGCGTGGCCTCTCCTACCCTTGACGTAATAGTCTGCATCGGGAAGCTGGCCCGCAAAAAAGCCCCCCGTTCTTTCGTCCAGCAGAGTCGAGGAGACCCATCTGCATGTCTGGCGCAGGATAATGTCGAACTGCGCTCCGTTGTACAGCTTTGTGGCCACAGCGTAAGCTTCGATGGCGCCTGCGTTGTCGGCGCATGTCTTCGAAAGCTCGAGGTCCGAAAAGTCGGGCTTTGAGACATGGTGGAAAAAGCCACCGTCCACTTTGTCAAACAGGGGGGAGGACGCCCAGGACGTAAGAAGCTTGCGGATTGCTCCGCTGTACACCTCCGACCCGGTCCTCCAGTAGCGAAGATGAAGAAGGTGAACAGCGTCAGGGGCGAGTTTGAGAGAAAGCTCCGACTCGACCCAGCGAAGAATCGACTCCTCGACGCGGCGAACAGCTCCCGGAGTTATGGGATTCTGAGGCTCGCTCGCCAGCAACGCCCTGCGCTCTCGCTCGGCAACCTCTCGCTCTATTTGCGCTTTGTTATCTCTGTAATAGAGAACGACTCTTTCGATAGCACTGAGTAGCTGCGCTGCGTCCAAAAAGCCAGCAGCAGTGAGCAGGTGTCCGTCGGGAGTCAAAAACGCCGTCACGGGGGGGAGGCTGTGGGCATACCTAGAAACCAAGTCAGGACGGTCAAGCGCGTCGACGCGTATCGGAACCAGGTTTCCTTCTACAAATGTGACTACGCGAGAGTCTGAGTAGGTAGAGATATCCATGCGACGGCACGCATCGAACCAAGGCGAGACGATCGAAAGTAGCACCGGCACCTGACGGCGCCTGGCTTCTCTAAAACTACTCGAAGACCATTCCCTCCAGCCGATATCAGCCATTGCGCCTTTAGCACCCCGATACCCAAGTTACTGCGATAAGCGCGAACCGAATGAGCGATAGTCTCGATAGTGCCACACCTCATAAAGCAGCGCTGTGGAAGTCCACCGAAAAACGCTGAATGTTGGACGCGCACTGTGCGTCAGTCGGCGAATCTCACTTCGCTGGAAAACTTTCATGCGACGACAACCGGTGTGGAGAGACGGAGTCCGTAAGGGGAAGAGCTTCGGCCTGAGCAACAGGCCAGCATTACATGGGTGGATGGAGGCAAGTTATGGGAGCCGAACTACAGAAAGAGAGCGGTGCGACAGTAGATGTCGAGGAGCTGCACACGCCAGAGGGTAGTTACGCCTACATCCCCCTCCGAAGGCTCCTCGGTGCTGACGAGCTGGAGCGGCTTCCCTTCATAAAACGTGTCTTTGTTGAAAACGTGGCTAGGTCGATAGCTCTGGGTATTGCTGACCCCTCTGAATTAGAAGCGGTTCTTGCCGATCCCACAGACCCTCGAAGCGCCGACATGGAGTTCGGCTTTCGCCCTTCTCGTATCATCCTGCAGGACTTCACCGGAGTTCCCCTTGTAACTGATCTAGCAGCCATGAGGGACGAGGCGCGCCGGAAAGGTGAGGATCCGACGTCGGTAAACCCCTTGCTGCCCGTCGATCTTGTCATCGATCACTCGGTGCAGGTCGACTCATATGGTAGTCCCGAGGCCTTCGACGTCAACGTAACCCTTGAGATGGAACGCAACATAGAGCGGTACCGACTCCTGAAGTGGGCGCAAAACGCATTCTCGAACTTCAGAGTCGTTCCTCCTGGGAGCGGAATAGTTCATCAGGTCAACCTAGAGTATCTAGCCAGCGTAGTAGCCATCGACCGCTCGCCAGATCGAACATGGATCTTCCCCGACACTCTAGTCGGCACCGACTCTCACACAACGATGATCGGCGGAATCGGTGTTCTCGGATGGGGCGTAGGAGGAATAGAGGCAGAGGCCGCAATGCTGGGCGAGGCAGTTGCCATGGTACCGATCACGGTGGTAGGGGTTCGCCTATATGGCTCACTAGGCAAGGGAGTAACCGCTACCGACTTGGTCCTCACCCTCACCGAGCTTTTGCGCAAGCACGGAGTAGTCGGGAAGTTCGTAGAGTTTTTCGGGCCGGGCCTGGCCCATCTGTCGGTCCCCGATCGAGCTACAGTAGCCAACATGGCCCCTGAGTACGGAGCTACGACGGGATTCTTTCCAGTTGACGCGAGAACCATCGACTACCTGCGTCTAACTGGGCGAAACGAAGCCCTCGTGAACCGGGTTGTACAGTACTGCGCAGCCCAAAGCCTCTTGGCGGCGGGGGGGGAGAGAGAGGGTGCCTCCGACATGTCTTTCTCCGGAGACGCCGGTGACAGGATCGCCTACGACGAAATCCTCGAGTTGAACCTAGGTTCAGTCGAACCCTCACTAGCCGGGCCGAAGCGACCTCAAGACCGCACCACTCCTGCTGGCCTAAAGACAGTGTTTCGCAAGGCACTCGGACAAACGGCTTGGGTAGAGGATAAACGAACTGTCGAGGTGTCAATAGACGGCGAGAAAGTCTCGCTCAGTGACGGATCGGTTGTGATCGCAGCAATCACGAGTTGTACCAACACCTCCAACCCCGAAGTTATGATGGCCGCCGGCGCCCTAGCCAAAGCCGCTGTAGAAAGAGGGCTTGGCGTGCCACCTATTGTCAAGACTTCGCTCGCTCCTGGCTCTGCAGTAGTTGTCGACTACCTGGAACGAGCTGGGGTTCTGGCACCACTGGAAAAGCTCGGTTTCTTTATCGTGGGGTTTGGGTGTACGACGTGCATCGGAAACTCGGGGCCTCTTCGCCCCGAGGTGGCCGAAGCCATCGATCGTGCCAAGTTGGTCTGCGCAGCCGTGCTCTCTGGAAATCGAAACTTCGAGGGTCGGATACACCCACAGGTTCGACTAGCCTTTTTGGCTTCGCCTCCGCTCGTAGTCGCATACGCAATCGCCGGAACAGTAGACATCGACCTCACCTCAGAGCCCCTCGGTATAGACCCGGAAGGACAGCCTGTCTACCTTTCTGATATCTGGCCCGACACTGACAGGGTGTCCGAGCTCGTCAGAGAAAGCGTGGACCCAGAAGAGTTCCGTACAAGGTATTCACGAATCTTTGAAGGCCCCCCGCGCTGGCGAGAGATCGACGCTCCAGAAGAGCCCATTTTTTCTTGGGATCCGAGCTCGACATACATCCTGCGCCCCCCTTTCGTCGACGATCTTCCACCCGAGCCGCCACACCTCACTGACATAAAAGGAGCACGGGCCCTACTGGTCTTGGGAGACTCCGTCACCACAGACCATATTTCTCCAGCAGGATCCATACCTCCTGACTCGCCCGCCGGACGCTGGCTTGCTGAGCGGGAAGTCTCCCCAGCCGACCTGCACTCCTATGGAGCACGGCGTGGAAATTTCGAAGTTATGATGAGGGGAACTTTTGCAAATCCGAGAATTCGTAATCGAATTCTAGACACTGTCCCCACTAGCGCAGGAAAGGAAGGGGGGCTCACGCTTCACTTTCCCGACAAGACTGAGATGTCGGTGTTCGAGGCTGCGATGCTCTACAAAACCGAAGGGGTGCCGCTAGTAGTCCTGGCGGGCAAGGAGTACGGATCGGGGTCTTCGAGAGATTGGGCTGCGAAAGGTACCGCGCTGCTCGGGATCCGAGCAGTGATCGCAGAAAGCTTCGAGAGAATCCACCGATCCAACCTAGTTCAGATGGGCGTCCTACCCTTGCAGCTGCCCCCTAGTAGCACCGTGGAATCCCTCGGGATAACAGGCGAGGAGGTGTTTACGGTATCAGGCATTGCGTCTGGGATGAAGCCCCGCCAGCAGCTTACAGTGGTTGCCGAGAGACAAGAGGGAACCAAACTCGAATTTCCCGTTACCGCCCGGATCGACTCGCACACAGAGCTGGAGTACTACCGCCACGGCGGGATTCTTCCCATGGTTTTACGAAAGCTTTTGGGCTGATATGGCGCACGGTCGCTCGGTGGGTTGTTAGGCGGGCCGGACGCTAGACCACTCGAGACTACACTTCCCAATCCTCATCCTTGACACGCAGCTCGATCACCGCCACACAAACCCAGTGCCGATACTATTCTCGATCGCCTTCAGAGCCGCGTCGAGGCTTTCTTCGACACTTCCCGAGGTGTCGATGGACATAGCCGTGGGCCATTCATCAAACCGCCCGGCGATGGCTTGGGCTACTTCCAAATCGGCTTCGGAGGCATCGTCTCCTCGTCCCAACCTTTTCTCTATTCTGGCCTGACAAACCGCAAGAGGAGCATCGCAACGAAGCTCCACTAGAGCTGCGCCCGTGCTTTTTGCGATGGATCTCGCAATTTCTCTCAGACGCTTGTCCGAAAATGTGGCGTCTAAAATCACCGACTGTCCCATCTCCAGATGATCAGATGCCCTCTTAGCCATCTCCTGGTACGTGCGAAGGGTGAACTCGGAGGTGTAGATGCCGCTGTCGAGGGAGGAAGCCAACCTTGCTCCCGGCTCCACTCCTCCAAGCTCTTTCCTCACTACGTCGGATCTGAGAAGCTCGAAACGAGGCCTGCCCTCAAGTGCTGCTGCAAAAACATCTGCATCCTGGATAGCTTTGGACAGAGTAGACTTGCCGGTGCCCGGGACCCCGCCCACTACCACGAGAAGAGGACGTGCCCGCAGCGCGTGATCCAAAGCGATTCTCAAGAGATCTATGGCCTGCTCTCCCATGTCAACTCTGCCTTGCTCGTAACTTAGAGCGGCTACCTTGGCTCTGACGCATGCTCTATAAGAGATGTAGTGCTCCAGAAGCGTGTAGGGAACGGGACTTTGGTAGGCACGAACGTACTCCTCTAGAAACAATCGAGCTTGTTCGGGCCTACCGAGACGGATGAGGTCCATTGCCAAAAACGCAATTTCCGAAGCAACATCGCAGTGCCTGTAGGTGTCGTCGAACTCGATACAGTCCAAGATTTGGGGGGTGGAGTCGAGACAGAAGATGTCGGAGGAGAGCAGATCGCCGTGGCCATCCTTTATCTCGCCTTCCCGGATCCGCTCAAGGAAGAGGCGTTTTCGGCCTCTGATGTAAGACAGCGCAAGCTCGCGAATTCGATCTAGCAAGGCGGCATCGAACAAACGAGGAGTGAGCCGTTCTAGCTCTACGAAATTATCTCGCCATTTTTTTTCGAGCTCAGCTGGACTCCCGCCGCGTCCAATCTCTTCCGAGATCGAAGAATCGTTACAGCGTACGTGGAACTCTGCGACTTTCTTAGCCACCGCGCTCACGCACAGATCGATGCTCGCTCCCGAGCGGGCCAATGCCTCGAGCGAGCGGTCCGAAGGCATCCTCTTCATCACAAGGACTGGCTCTATCGGTCGACCCTGCTCATCGCAGAGCGAAAAGACTCCCTCGTAAACTTCAGGGGCTAGGCGCCGGTTCAGCGCTACTTCCCGCTCCAGAGCTTTCCTACGTTTGTCGGGAGTAGAGAAGTCCAAGAACCCGAAGTGAACTGGTTTCTTCAGTTTGAAAGCTTTGTCTCCGATTAGGATCACGATGCCCGCATGGGTCTCACGGAGCTCTGCCCCTTTTTGCGCTTGGTTTGGGGAGAAATCGCCCTGCTCGGTCACGGGTATCCTCGGCGCAATCCAACCTCTAGAATTCCCTGTCGAAGCGATGATGTAGCCTTGATATTTGTCGAGAGGAGCCCTGTGGCAGTTGCTGAAGAAAACATCCCAATATATGTTCCCGCAGTCGCCAAGGCTTTGGTCGACGCCTTAGACAGGGTACTCAAGGGAAAGCGACAGCAAGAAACCCTGGTCGTCACGACACTGTTAGCGGGCGGGCACGTCCTATTGGAAGACGTTCCCGGAGTGGGGAAGACGCGGCTAGCGCGGTCTGTAGCACATGCCATCGGCGGAAACTTCTCACGCGTTCAGGCGACGCCGGACCTTCTGCCCCAGGACCTGACGGGATCGAATATCTTCGACCGAGCCAACAATCGCTTCGAGTTTCAACCCGGACCCATCTTCGCGAACGTGGTCCTTGTGGACGAACTCAATCGCACCACACCCAGAACACAGTCTGCTTTGCTCGAAGCTATGGAAGAGCGGCAGGTATCCGTGGAAGGAAAAACCTACCGCCTGCCCGATCCGTTTTTTCTAATCGCCACTCAAAACCCGCTCGAACAACACGGAACGTATCCTCTGCCGGAGGGACAACTCGATAGATTCATGTGCTCGCTTCAGCTTGGCTATCCCTCCCAAGCCGACGAGCTGAAAATGCTCAGCGCTGGAGCCGAGGGCACTTTGAGAGATGTAACTGAGCCCGTCGTGGACCTTGACTCGCTGTTCGCCGCGAGACGTGAGGTGAAAGCAGTCTACGCATCTCGACCAGTTCTCGAGTACGTCTTGAATCTGGTTTCGGCCTCGCGCAGAGTGCCCGGCGTTCTGCTCGGAGCGAGTCCCAGAGCAGGCCTAGCTTTGGTTTCTATGGCTCAGGCAAGAGCCGCGATGAGCGGACGAAACTATGTCTTACCCGACGACGTGAAGGCCCTCGCTCCGTTCGTGTTGAGACATCGCATCATCTTTGCGGGCTCCGGACAATCCGACCACAGGGCCGGAGATGCACTAGTGCGCAAACTCATCGAGTCGACGCCAGTGGTTGTGGCCAGAGACGATCAACTTCGCGGAAGGCGGTGACGGTATGTCGGCGGAGAGGGATCATGGATCCCCACCGAAAAACCGCTACCCAACGGGGGTCCCTTTCCCCACTGGGCGCGGGTTCACCATGATCGCTCTTTCGGCTCTGTTTTTTATCGTGGGAATCTTGGGATCGAACTATCTGGCAACCGCAGTGGGTGCGGCTGGCTTGGCCTTCTGCACGGGATCGGCAATCGCAACATGGGACCTGATTCGCAGGGTAGATGTTCGCAGAGATCTGACCATTAGAGGCCAGGTCGGGTCTCCCATTCCCTTTCGCGTCGAAGTAGTGGCAGAACGCGGAGCGAAAGGAGCGGTCATCGCCAAAGATCAGAACTTCGGAGTGCACCCTGTACTGTTGGGTATCAGCGGCGAGTCGACCGACGCGACCTGGCTGCTTCGTCTTACTCAACGAGGGTATTGGAATCACTTCAGAACGATGCTCGCAACTTCAGTGCCGGCTGGGTTGTTCATCGCCAAAAAAGAAGTGGTCACCGAAGCAGACGTAGTCATCGGTCCCCAAACCTATCATGTGGATATACCCGAGGGCATGGGTAGTGTGACCTGGTCTGGAGAAGTCAGGACGACTCCGCCGCGAACCGGGGTGGGAATTGACTTTCTCAACATCCGCGAGTACCGCCCAGGAGACAGGGTAAGAAGGATTCACTGGCGAGCCTCGGCCCGCCACGATGAACTGTTTGTCAAAGAGATGGAGCACGAAGGACGCCTAGAGTTGGTTGTAGCCGTCGAGACGCTGTCTCCACGCCTCTACTGGGTCACAGAAAGCTCGTCAAAGTACCCCTCTCTTCCCGAGTTATGGGTGACAACTCCAGCTTTACCTACCACGGGTCTGGGCGATGTCTGGGGCGAAAGGGCGCTTGTGGTCGCGGCTTCGCTCTCTTTGGCTGCACTGGAACGTGGTCACACAGTTTATTTGCTTTCTGGAAGCCAGGTCATGCGGAGAGTGCGCTCACGAGAGGAAGTGATGGACTACTGGGCCAGAACCAACTTCGGGCCTGAGTTTCCCACAGTCCCCAAGTTGGGATCGTCCCCCAAGCGTGCTTCGACCATCTTTGTTTCCACACCGCATACCAGGCCCTATTTTCAAGCACTGGATGAGTCCGTGTTTTTGGTGTTCACCGGAGCACCCGAGCCCGTGCGAAACCGCTCGTGGTATGCGGAGATCACCGATAGGCTCACCGTGTATCCCCTCCATGGACGAAAGGCCTATGGTGAAGGACGCTTGGCAGGCTGAGAGAGTCTCGGGCTCGCTCAGGGTGGCGTCAGCCGCCACGCTGGCTTTGGCGGCGTTAGTCGCAACTACCGACGTACTCCCCGGCCTCGATCCCCAACGACCGACATTCTTGTTTGGATTGGCGTTCCTGACGGCTATTGGCCTGGCCGGGCATACTCTTGCGACTCCAATTACGGCCGCAGTGGCGGGAAAATTCTCGACTTCGCTATATCGCTCTGTCGTTGGGGTTGTCTCTATCGTGATCGGCTTCTATGTATTGATAGCTTCAACGCCTCTCGTGGGGCCCCCGAGCCGCTCAGCCGTGCTGGCACTCATTGCCACTGCCGCTGTTCAAGCCTACGGCTGCACCAGGGCCACCGACTGTCTAATCAACGGCATTCTCGGCGCTGGAACAGTAGGCATGACTATTCTCACGAGGCCTTCTGGTTTGTCAGCAGTCGCTCTAGGACTGCTGTGGGCAGCTGCATTTGCTGGCCAGCTGATGCTAGCCCACAGGCACGAACTCGCAACTAAGATAGCCCACCCGGCGGAAATGAGTGTCGAGCGGGTGGGAATGTCCCAGGAACCGTGGGTCCGAACTCTCGTCGGCACGCTCGGGGCTCTCTTGGTCTTGGGACTCCTCGCGATACTACTTCCCCCAATCAAAACCGCTTTCGAAGCTAAGGGGCGTGAGAGCAGTAGCACCGCATCTCCCACCTCCTCCTCGCGCCCCACAAGCAGTACTTCTGTCCCCACTGGAACGAACAACAACAGCTCCGACCCAAGGCCTACCTCTGGGCCCTACAACAAAAGCGATCCACGACCAGGTGCAAGCTCTACATCCAGTAGCCAAACGCAAGCCGGAGGATCAAACCAGAACGGAGCGAGAGGGGAAAGAGGCGCTGGGGTGGGGTCGTCGGCGTATTCGATCTCGGGATTGGACCTCTACCGAGTCGAGCCGCAGGGCGACTCTAGCGTATTCGCTGTGATGAAGGCGAGAGTGCCTCGCCTTATGAGAGCGACGGCATTCTCGGTCTATAGCGGTAACGCATTCCTTTCAACGGACGCGGTTGAAACCACCTTGCAGCGCTGCCCCTGCACGCTTCCTGTAAGCCGAGAATCATCTGCGCCATTCGACGAGTACGAACAGGCAATCGAGCTAATCGCTGCATACGATGGGCCCCTACCGGCAGCATTCGAAGCGCGCCGGGTGTGGTTTCGCTCCGATCCCGGCCCCGGGATCCGCTTAGCACACGAGGCCGCTCTCGTACCAAATGCACCGGTCAAAGCTGGCTTTGCTTACACGGTCCAATCCGAGGTTCCCGACCCTGAACAGGTGGATCTTGCGATGTTCGATGGACCGATTCCCCGAGAAGTTGCCGCTCAAGGACTCCAGCTCCCCGAAGGATACTCCGATCGCGTGCGACATTTGGCCGAAAGCATCACCAAAGGCAAAAAGAGCCCTTATGAAAAAGCTATGGCCATCATCGAATACGTAGTCGATAAGCACCAGTTCACCGTTGGAGCTGAAGGCCGCGACCCTTCGAGGGATGCCGTGGAGGACTATATTTTCGGCCGCGGCAATAGAGGTACCGGAGACGACGCCGTAGCTGCAGCAGTCGTCATGATGCGCACAGTAGGAGTGCCCGCAAGAATCGGATTTGGATACAGGCCAACCCCACTTGGGACTGTCGGGACGCCACCCTCGCCTTCTTCCGCCAGCAGCCCCGGACTGCGTTCAGCACCTACAACTTCACCTAGCGGACGATCCGATGTTTCAAGTAACGATCGAGGCACGCTCTATGCTCTCGACCGGGCTGAGAGGACGACCTGGGTGGAGGTGTACGTGAGCGGATTCGGGTGGGTCACTCAAGACATCCAGCCACTTTTGGGTCAGGCAAAAACCAGTGGATCTGGTTCCCACCTGATAACAGCACTGATCGCCTTGTTGGTGTTTTTGATTGCCGCCATTATTACCGTTGTCGCCTGGCACAAATTCAGACGTCGCAGGTCCGCTCATCCAGAAAGCGAGGCGTTCGACCTTATGCGGATGCTCGAAAACGCCGTCGGAATCGTCCGCAATCCTTCTCAAACGCCGAGCGAGTATGGCGCTGTGCTGTGGGCACGCCTTCCTTCGGCACAGCGGGAACTGGCAATGCAGGTTGTAACGGCGATAGTTCAGCTCTCGTACTCAAAGATCCCTCTTTCAGATACGCAGAGAAGCAATGTATACCAAGCACTGGAAAAACTGGCAGCGGCGCGGAGAGAGCGAGAACGACAACACCGCTATGCACAAAGGAAAGGAAAGCGGGGTGCCTGAATCGCTCCGTGCTAGCCCCAGTGGCTTCTAGGGAACTGAGACTTTATTGGTCCATTGGTCGCGTTCCTAACACCTCCAAATGTGCTTGCTTTGGTAAATTGACATCTCTGCCGACAAAGAAATTGTCACTGTGCTTTTGGAGGATCCTTCGAAAACAAAACTTCTTCATACGTCTAAACAGTTCGCGGAGGGCGAAGGGGTGCAGCACGAGATGTCATCGACCCGACGCTGCATCTCTGCTTTTCGAGCGGCTCTTGGCACGATTTTTGCTGCGGCCACCGTCGTTGTGGCGACAGGGGCTGTTTTGACGCCTGAGATGGCTAGTGCTCAAGTAGTTCCCATTGTGTTTCCCGTGAACGGGCCTGCGAGCTATACGAATGACTTTGGTGCTCCCCGTTCAGGTGGGCGCACGCACACTGGTATAGACATTTTCGCTCCCAAACTCACTAGGGCTGTTGCTGCAGAAGACGGTTACATCTCGTGGTGGCTGCTGAATGAAGGCTCAGCGGGATACATGCTTGAGCTAGTGGGGCGATCCGGCTACAGATACTGGTACATACATCTCAACAACGACACGCCTGGGACCGACAACGGTCAAGGAGGGAAGAGATGGGCATTCGCCGTAGGCATAGAGCCGGGTGCCCCGGTTAGACGGGGCCAATTCATAGGCTATGTTGGAGACTCCGGCAACGCCGAGGAGACCCACCCCCACCTTCATTTCGAGATCCACAATCCGGATGGAACCCCACTCAATCCCTTCGACAGCCTCAACGCGGCGGTCCGCTGGGCAGAGCCCGACCCGTCTCGAGGATTTTCGTTCCACGAGTACTTGACCATCCAAAATCCCGGAGATGTCACAGCCGTAGCTACGCCGCGTTACTTGCTCGACGGTGCCCCTCCCGTTATGGGATCCCCTGTAACGTTGCCACCTCGCTCCAGAAAAACGGTGTTTGTGAACGAGACCATCCCTAGACAGCAACACGGAACCGAGCTCAGATCCACCGAGCCGGTAGTGGTCGAACGTCCGATGTACTTTGCTTATGGACCCGATCTCTGGACAGGCGGCTCAGTAGGAGTAGGCTTTGAGCAACCCCAGACATCCTTCTATTTCGCCGAAGGATACACGGGCGAAACCTTCGAAGAGTACATAACGCTTGCTAACGCCTCTAGTACCGATGCTAGGGTAAGCCTCGATTACCTAATCGAAGGTGAAGCCAACCGCTCCCAGATCCTAGTTGTGCCAGCCGGAAGGCGCTCGACAGTCAACGTAAAGAGCGTGGTCGGAAAAGGAAAAAACGTCAGTACAGTTGTACGCTCCGACGTGCCAATCGTAGCGGAGCGTCCGATGTACTTCGCCTACGGCACCGGGAGCTGGACGGGTGGGCACGTCTCCACCGGGCTAGCCTCCCCAGCGAAGAATTTTTACTTCGCCGAGGGATACACGGCTTCAGGATTCGACGAGTACATAACTCTCGCTAATCCGAACGCAACACCTGCCACTGTGCAGCTGCGGTTTCTCCGCGACAGAGCAGGGCCTGCAATCAGAGTCGTGACCGTAAATTCACAAACCCGAAAGACACTGTTCGTGCCCGACCTGATAGGTCGTGGGTACGAGAACTCTTTAGTAGTCGAGTCTGACTTGCCTATTGCTGCAGAGCGCCCGATGTACTTCGACACAGCTAATTGGTACACCTATATGGGACCGGTGAGCGGCGGCACGGTAGGAGTCGGGAACCGCCAGCCCTCTCAGACCTGGTACTTCGCAGAGGGATACACTGGGAACTACTTCAAGGAGTATCTGACGTTAGGAAATCCCGATGCCTCGGAGGCTTTGGTTGACATCGACTACCACGGGCCTTCTGGCCTGTATAAAACAGTAAGGTATCGCGTCGCTCCCAACTCCCGCTTCACCGTAGACGTCAATGCAGAGATCGGGCCCGACAGAGAAGTAGCCGTAAAAATAGTGGCCTCACACCCGCTAATCGCCGAACGCCCTATCTACTTCCGCTACCTTGGGATTTGGACCGACGGGCACACGTCGAATGGCGTGAACGGTCCAAGAAAAGACTGGTATTTCGCAGAGGGATACACTGGCTAGCACTTCACTACCACCATCTTTTGAGAATCGGAACGTCCCTGCGGCCCACGGCAGCCGCGGCCCTGGGCCGCGTGCTGCCCCATGTACACCAACAGTTGTCAAAAAGATAAGAGACGCTCTCGAAAAAAAGGGGCTTGGGGTGTGGCGGGTCACTCACGGTCCCTTCGCCCGTTTCAACACAGCCCTCTACAAGATCGGATACCCACCCTGGGGAGCATCCGTCAGAAGGCGGCTGATCGCCCAGCTAAATGTCGATCTAGTTATCGATTGCGGAGCAAACACAGGACAATATGCCGCTGGCCTAAGAAACGCCGGTTACTTCGGGCGAATCCTATCTGTCGAGCCAGGTTCCGAAGCTTTTGCGCAGCTGGAAACCGCGGCACGCAGAGATCGTAGATGGGAGTGCCTAAGAGCCGCGGTCTACGATGAAGACGGCAGAGTCAGCCTGCGAGTTGCCGAGGAGTCGCCGTGCAACACACTGTTCAACCCGCTGCCGAGCGATGACGAGATGGTCCCAGGAGTCCAAACTGCCTTTATCGAAGAGGTCGAGGCGCTAACACTCGACACCATTGTCGACAGGTACGCAAGCGGCGCGCAGCGGATCTGGATCAAGCTTGACGTCGAAGGTGCCGAACTGAGGGCTGTTAGCGGAGGCAAAACGGCGCTAGGAAGAAGTGTCGCTGTCGAAGCAGAACTCGGACTAGTCCCTATCTATGAAAACGAGCCGATGTTTTTTGAGATGTCCAAGGTCTTGTACGAAGAGGGATTCTTTTTGTGCAACACCTCGGGAGCGTTCCAAGACACCCAGGGAACCTGGATCAAGATCGACGGAGTGTTCCTTAGAAACGAGTTCCGGGGTAAGGTCCGGCTATAACCCGCTAGTCACTGCTAGCTGACTTCGCCTCCTGCCACAGCTCCTCCAGAGTCGTATGGTCCACTTCCCGCAAGCTCGTCCCACGAGAGCGCGCTAGATCTTCCATCTTTCTGAAGCGAGCCGCGAAGCGCTCGGCCGATTTCCTCAAAGCTTCCTCTGGATCTACGCGCAGGTGCCTAGCTAGGTTGACAACGGCGAATAAAAGGTCTCCCAACTCCTCCACAACCCGCTGGGGAGCGACCGCCCACCCAGACACGAACTTTTCCCTACCATGTATCTCGCTCTCTAGCTCGCTCAGCTCCTCCCGGACTTTATCGAGAACACCAAGAGGCTCTGACCAATCGAATCCAACCGAGGTCGCACGCCTCTGAATCTTGTGAGCGAACAAAAGAGCGGGCAGGGTGCGTCCTATATCGTCCATCAATGAATGGCGCTGTTTTTCCTCGATCTTGATCTTCTCCCAGTTTCCGGCGACCTCTGCGGCATCCGAGACTACGGTTTCTCCGAATACATGAGGGTGACGGGCTACAAGTTTGGAATAAATGCCCCGCGCGACATCAGCGATCGTGAATGCACCGGCTTCCTTTGCCAGGGTCGCGTGAAATGCGATCTGGAACAGTAAATCCCCGAGCTCCTCTTCGAGAGTCGCATAAGCGGCAGGATTGATTTCGCCCTCGGGAGCCCCCTCTGGCAGGGCATCGATTGCTTCCAGGACCTCATAAGTCTCTTCTAGCAAGTGTCGGGAGAGGCTGTGGTGAGTCTGCTGGGCGTCCCAAGGACATCCCCCCGGACCCCTCAGAGTCTCGACAAGGTCGACAAAGTTGCGCAATGCCCTGCCCGGAGCTTTATCCGAAGCGGGAACGAACAATGACGTGCAATGAGTCGGCTCCAACCCAGCTCGATCGAGCTCAGCAAGCTCTACCCACACAAGCCGGGGCTTGCCGCTGTAAGCAGCATCCACGAATGCCACCCGATGCTCGGGAGGCAGCTCCTCTAATAGCGCCAATTTCACGGTAGAGAGAAGGTCACGGGAATGACACTGGGCCACCAATATCGCGCCCTCTCCCAACACGGCTTCCTCGATCCGATAGGCATCTACGATTTGAAGGCTTACGTCTACAGCGTCTACACCCAGTTCGCATGCGACGGCCTCTATAAAAGAAACTCCAGGAACCACTCGGACGCATAGCCCGGCGTTTTTAGCATCACGAAAAGCTAGCGAAGCAGCTGTCTCCCCCATAAAGGGACTGCCCGGAACTAGAAAGGCGACGCGCCCGCGGGTCGCAGCCTCTACCACCACGCGAGCCATTTCAGCATAGAGATCGTCGTACTCGTTGAAGCGCGAGTAGAGATCGTCAAAGGCGGTTGCTGTCTCTACCTCAGCAGCTATCTGAGATGCGAGAGGATGTTCAGCAGTACGCAGAAACACGCGCAATCGACCACGACGTGCCTCGTCTACGAGATCTCGCACCTCCAAGGTACACAGCTTTGGGTCACCGGGTCCCAGCCCGGCGATTAGTAAATCGTCTAAGGATCTACTCACTGCTCAGGTTGTGGAAGTGGCGGATGTGCGCCCCCCGAGGATGAGTCGCAAGCCTCTATGGCAAGCTGTTCTGGATTCCAGCGGCCCTCAGGACACGCAATACGAACATCGAGACTCAGGGCGACTTCGACGAATTGGTCGGATACCACTTGCAGTCGCGCCTGACCGTACTGCTCCAAAAGCTGGGGGCGGGCTGAGTCGAAGTCCAGGCCAGTGGAGCCCGAGTCGCTGTGGCGCACGAACCACCGCGCCCCGGTGGCTCCCTCGATCGGCCCCCGAGCCTGTCCGGGCCGGAGACTCAGCGCTACGGCAAAAGGAACCGGATCTTGCAATCTTTGGAAAGCCTGTAGCAAAGTAACGCAGCCAACGTCGCCTCTGCGGGGCTTTGTCGCCAGGTCAACGGAGAGATCGGCTGCGACAGCAGAGAAACTTTCGCCTGCATTCAGCCGTTCGGCGACCTTCCGGCTTTCATCGTCATTTTCGACTTTTATGACCGAGAAGCAAAGCTTTGCCCCGAAACCGGGGTAGCGCTGGAACAACAGCTCGAGCGATGTCTCGCTGGGCTGGCTAGGCATGATCGCCTCAATCAGCAGAGCTCGGTCTCCCCTCCATTTCGAGGCGAACTCGAGCACTGCGCGCCGTTGACTCTCAGAGGCCCATGTCTTTGCTTGTGTCTGCCGCTCTACTTCTGCGGCGGCTTGCTTCCTCCATGCAGAGGGGTCAAGGTTCATTCGCCCCAACATGGTGTCGACAACCTCGAGATTCATGCGCCTCGACAGAAGTGCTAACCGCAGATCCCGCCCCCGCAACCCAGACTGAGAACGTTCCTCTTCGGCGCTGGACACCACCACTGCGGGCCCTACATCTATGAGAGCTTGGAGAGCCTTGTCTCCCTCGAACGCATCGGAAACCGAGTCCAGCCACTCCCTTGTTATCGGCGACGCATTCACTGTGGCCACCACAGGCGAGACAAAATCGCAAGCCGAGAGTACAGAGGCGCTTGCGACCGCGAACACCAATACCGCCAGCCAATGCCGCATTGAGCATCGCAACAACGCTGATCCTGCTGCCATTTCTAAGTGAGCTCCTTTACAGCCTGACCTCGCAAAGCTTCTGCGCCTCGAGCTTCGGTTCAACTCCGCTGCGACCTACCCTCGTTCAGAGAAGCCCGATTTGTATTCTTCTTACTTCTATTCCTGGTTTTTTTAGGCCTCGATCCCTGCGCCGTCTCGATCGCTGCGAGCAAGCTGAGAATGTACTTGGGGGTGCACCTTTCCTTATCGACCTTTACTT
The DNA here is from genome assembly GCA_040289475.1 of Acidimicrobiia bacterium. Lineage (NCBI taxonomy): Bacteria > Bacillati > Actinomycetota > Acidimicrobiia > Acidimicrobiia bacterium. The sequence continues at coordinate 97,953 of PSLF01000007.1, forward strand.
GCAGGGCAGAGTCGGAGGGTTTGTAAACACAGTTGAATCCCCGAGCTGAGAGACGAAGACATTGGAGTTCGGTCAGCTCAAGGGGACTCAGTTTCAGTGTTACGCCTGCATACACGCAATCGGTAATCCCCATCCGCTGACACGCCAACTTTAGGCGAGCTAGGTCAGCGAGGGCCAAAGCGGGTCCGGGCAGAGGACCATACCGGTCTCTCCACTCTTCTTGCATTCGCTGAATTCCATCTTCGTCGCAGACCTCGGCCAACTTCCTGTACGCTTCGAGCCTCGAGGACTCTTGTGAGACATACTCTTTGGGGAGATAAGCCTCGACTGGAATATCGATCTGTACCGGAACAGATGCCTCCGCGACTTCTCCACTCTCCAAAGTAGCTACGGACTCGGCAACCATCTTTACGTAAAGATCCAATCCGACTGCTGCGATGTGCCCGGACTGGGCCTCTCCAAGCAAGTTCCCTGCCCCCCGAATCTCCAAGTCGCGCCGGGCGATGGCAAACCCGGAACCCAAGTCGGTATGTTCTCCGATCGTCTTGAGGCGCTCGAACGCCTCCTCGGACAAGGCCTTTCTGGAAGGATAAAAAAAGTAGGCATAGGCTCGGTCTTTGCCTCGACCCACTCTGCCGCGCAACTGATACAGCTCCGCCAGACCCAAGGTGTCGGCGCGTTCTACTATCAAGGTATTGACGCTAGGAATGTCCAGCCCCGACTCGACAATAGTAGTAGTAACGAGCACGTCGATCTCCCCCTCGTAAAACCTCATCATTGTTTTCTCGAGCACGTGATCTGCCATCTGGCCGTGACACGCTTCGACCCTAGCGGAGGGAACCAGTTCTCGAATGTGTTCCAACGCCATCTCTATAGAGCGCACTCGGTTGTGCACGTAGAAAACCTGCCCCTTGCGCATCAGCTCTCTTCGGATAGCTGCTGAGACGGCACCTTCGTCGTACTCTCCCACATAGGTGAGTACGGGCTGGCGCCCTGACGGGGGTGTTTCGATCGTCGAGACATCGCGGATTCCCGCAAGCGCCATCTCCAGTGTTCTGGGAATGGGGGTAGCAGTTAGGGTCAAAACGTCCACACCTTTGGACGCAACCTTGATCGCCTCTTTATGAGCGACCCCGAATCGATGCTCTTCGTCGACTATCAGCAATCCAAGCTTTGGAATTCGCACATCTTTTTGGAGAAGGCGGTGGGTGCCGATAATGACATCCACCTCTCCGCTCGCTACACGCTCAATGACTTTGCGTTGGCGAGCGGGTGTTAGGAACCGGCTCAACATCTCGACCCGAACTGGATACGGTTCGAACCGCTCGCAGAACGTCTCTAAATGCTGTTGGGCCAAGAGCGTGGTTGGCACCAGCACGGCAACTTGAAATCCATCTTGAACTGCCTTGAACGCAGCTCTTACGGCTATCTCTGTCTTCCCAAACCCGACATCGCCACAGACCAGTCGATCCATGGGACGCGGCGACTCCATGTCGGCCTTGACCTCTGTCAGTGCTCGCTCCTGATCGGGAGTGAGATCGTAAGGAAAAGAATCTTCTAACTCCCGCTGCCACGGTGTGTCCTTCGAGAATGCTATGCCTGAGATCTGCGAGCGCTCTCTGTACAGCTCGACGAGATAGCGGGCTACCTTGGCCGCAGCGGCTCGAGCCCGTCGCTTGGTCTGGGCCCAGTCTGCCCCGCCAAGTCGACTCAGACGAGGGTGTTCGCCCCCGCTGTACTTGCTAACCGAATCGAGATGATAAGTGGGAACGTAGAGACGCCCTCCGCCGGCATACTCCAAAAGGAGATAGTCGCGCTCAGCACCTCCGGCAGACAATGTGACGAGGCCCTTGTAAACCCCAATCCCGTGGTAATTGTGTACGACGTAATCTCCTGGTTCGAGGTCGGCCAAGAACTCCTCGTTGGTGGTTTTTCTACCGCGACCCGATTCCTCTGGAACAGCACGTAGTGCTCGAGAAAAACCCGGCGAAACTTTGGCGGTCGCATACCTAGTGGCTCTTTCCCAACGCGCAGGCGCTCGCTTAAGCTCGGAAACTTTAGAGCGAGAGGGTGCGAGCTCTGCCTCAGTGACCAGAGCAAGCTGCCCATCAGGGAATACGAATCCCTCGGAATAAGAGAAGGTCCCAGCAAGCAACCCGGGCTGTCTTATCAGCTCCGAAAGATCATCGGTGGCGGCTATCCCCACGGAAACTTCCTCATCCGCAAAACTCTCGACAACACGCCTGGCGTTAGCTGTGGATCCGGCCGCCACAGCAACAGTCCATCCCTTTCTCGAGTAAGCACCTGACTTCGCCGCCACATCCGACGTCTTGAACGCTCGAGGCCAAGGCTCGAAAAGCGGCTCTACGTCCTCTAGAGCTTGGGGTGCAGAAGTAACAGCGAGCATCGGCAATCTGAATCTCTCGAAAGCTTCATCCGGGCGGGCATACAGACGGGGGGCTTCCGCACTCGGGTCTGATGAAGCACTAGCATGTTCTTGCCCTGTATCCCACGTGCTCATCAGCGCAGAGGCGAGATCCTCTTCTTCGGCAACGTGAGCCTCGGCTCTGGCGCGTATCTCCGCGGGATCCATGAGCGCTACGATGCTGCCGCCCTCTAGTAGCTCGAAAAGAGTTGCGGGTCTAGGTACGACCCAG